>DATIFW010000035.1:0-4023 GCA_035455045.1 Thermoanaerobaculia bacterium
AGCGACTGGGAAGTCGACGCGATCTCGGCGGCGACCGTGAAGGCCGCGCCCGCGCACCGCGCCGCGGAGGCCGCGTTCCGGGCGGGAGCCCCGGAAATCGACATCCACCACTCCTACCTCGCCGCGCTCGGCGACGTCGAGGACGCGCTCCCCTACACGACGATCGTCGGACTCGACGACCACGCCGCCACCCTCCACTATCACGGAAAGCGCGGGCGGGAACCCGGAAGGGCCCGCGTCTTCCTGATCGACGCCGGGGCGTCCGTGCGCGGCTACGCATGCGACATCACGCGTACCTACGTCACGGCCGCGGCCGATCCCGTTTTCGCGCTCCTCCTCGACGGCATGAAGAAGCTGCAGGCGCGCCTCTGCGTGAAGGGCCGCCCGGGAATTTCCTACGTCGACCTGCACTTCGAAACCCACCGGGACATAGCCGCGCTCCTCGTGGACACCGGTATTTTTCGCGTCCCGGCGGCCGAGGCGTTCGAGAAAGGCCTCACGCGCCCGTTCCTGCCCCACGGCCTCGGCCACTTCCTCGGCATTCAGGTGCACGACGTCGCGGGACGCCAGACCGACCGCGAAGGCACGATCGCGCCTCCGCCCGGTGGCCACGAGGCCCTCCGGACGACGCGCGCCATCGAGGAGCGCATGGTCTTCACGATCGAGCCGGGGCTCTACTTCATTCCGATGCTGCTCGACCCGTATCGTTCGGGGGAGAACCGGGACGCCTTCGACTGGGCGCTCGTGGACCGGCTCATTCCCTCGGGCGGCATCCGTATCGAGGACAACATCCTCGTGGAGAAGGGCGGAAACCGCAACCTCACGCGAGAGTTCCTTCCCGACTGACGGACCCGACCAGGAGGAAGAATGCGCGGAGAAGCCGACGTCATCAAGCTCCTCAACGAGGTGCTCACAGCGGAGCTCACCGCCGTCAACCAGTACTTCATCCACGCGATGATGTGCCGTAACTGGCACTACATGAAGCTCGCCGAGCACTCGCGCAAGGAGTCGATCGAGGAGATGAAGCACGCGCAGGAGCTCATCGAGCGCATCCTCTACCTCGAAGGCGTCCCGAACATGCAGCGCTACTTCAAGATCCAGGTCGGGCAGACGGTCCCCGACCAGCACCGCTTCGACCTCGAGGTCGAGCGGACCGCCGTCGAGCGCCTCAACGCGGGGTTGGAGGCGTGCCGCGCCAAGGGGGACAACGGCTCGCGGCTGTTGCTCGAGAAGATCCTGAAGGAGGAAGAGGAGCACATCGACTGGCTGGAGGCGCAGCTCGGGCAGATCGAGGAGATCGGGCTGCCGAACTACCTCGCCCAGCAGATCGAAGACTGACGCTGCCCCTCACATGCTCGCGGAAACGGACGAAGCCCTGAGCGTCGGCTGCGAGAGCTCCTTCACGACTTCGGCGGTCTTTTCGGTCGCCCGCCGCGCGATGTCGGCCTGCGACACGATCCCGCAACAGAAGCCGTCCTCGTCCACGACCACGACGCGCCGGATCTTGTTCCTCTCCATGAGATCGCAGCAGACGTCGAGCCGGGTCACCGGCGTGGCGGTGATGAGCGGGCTCGACATGCAGTCGCCCGCGGTCAGGAGACTCGGATCCTCTCCGGCGGCGACGACGCGGCAGACGATGTCGCGGTCCGTCACGATGCCCACGGGTCGCGGAAACGCTTCGTCGTCGACGACGGGCAGGGCGCCGCAGTCGTGCTCGGTGAGGAGTCTCGCAACCTGCTCGAGGCTCGTCTCGGAAGTACAAAAACAGGGACTTCCCGTCATGATGTCTTTCACTTTCATGTAATACCTCCAAGAAAGGCCCGGGAAGACCTTCCCCGGCGCGTTTCGAGCAAAGGGCGAGCCACCCGGCCCGCCATATACTGACTTCAGATGGAGCCGGCGATCGCTTTCCGGGATGTCTCGTACGGCATTCGCGGGAAAGAGGTCCTCCGCCACTTCGAACTGGAGGTCGCAGCAGGCGAGACGCTCGTCCTCCTCGGCCGGAGCGGCTCGGGCAAGACGACCGCCCTCAAGATGGTGAACGCGCTCCTCACGCCGGTTTCCGGCGAGGTCACCGTCGAGGGGAAGCCCACGCGCGAGTGGGATCCGATCCTCCTGAGGCGCCGGATCGGCTATGTGATCCAGGAGGCGGGACTTTTTCCGCATTACACGGTGGCCCGGAACATCGCCGTCGTGCCTGAGCTCGTGGGGTGGGAGCGCGGCCGGATCGAGGCGCGAGTGGACGAGCTGCTTTCGCGCGTCGGCCTTCCTCCCGGAGAGTTCCGGGCGCGCTATCCGCGAGAGCTGTCGGGAGGGCAGCGGCAGCGGGTCGGCGTGGCTCGCGCGCTCGCCGCGGAGCCGTCGCTCCTTCTCATGGACGAGCCGTTCGGCGCGCTCGACCCCGTGACGCGCCGCGACCTCCAGCGCGAGTTCGTCGCGCTCCGGCGCAGCTGGACGAAGACCTCCCTCGTCGTCACCCACGACGTCCGCGAAGCTCTGGTGCTCGCGACCCGGATCGCGCTCCTCCACGAGGGGCGCCTCGAGATCGTCGCGACACCTCGCGAATTCCTCGCCCAGAAGACCGGCGAAGCGCAGATCTTCCTCGCGGCGCTGGAAGCCCTTCCGGTGACCTGATGCCGGCCTCGCTCGCGCACGAGATCGCGTCTCTGACCGGCGAGCACATCGTGCTCGTGGCGGTCGCGCTCCTGACCGCTTCCCTCCTCGGCATTCCGGCAGGGGTCTTTCTCACCCGAAAAGAGGCCTGGCGCTCGGCCGTACTCGGTTTCACGAACGTCGTCCAGACGATCCCGAGCCTCGCCCTCTTCGGCTTCCTCATCCCGCTCCCCTTCGTCGGAGGGATCGGCAAGAGGACGGCAATCGTCGCGCTCGTCCTCTACGCGCTCCTCCCGATCCTGCGCAACACGCTCACCGGAATCCTCGGCGTCGACGCCGCCGTCGTGGAGTCCGCCACGGCGATGGGGATGACCGACCGGCAGAGGCTGTTCCGCGTCGAGCTGCCGCTCGCGGCCCCGACGATCCTCGCCGGCGTCCGCGTCGCGGCGGTCACGACGATCGGCACGGCCACGATCGCCGCGGCCATCGGCGGTGGCGGCCTCGGCGTCTTCATCTTCCGCGGGCTCGCGTCGGTCGACTCTTCGCAGATACTCGCGGGCGCAGTGCCCGCGGCGCTCCTCGCGCTCGCGGCCGACGGAGGTCTCGGATGGATCGAGCGGCGTTTCGCGCGGCGCTAGCGGCGGGCCTCTCGATCGCGCTCGCGGTGACGTGCGCGCCCGCGGGCCTGACGGGTTGCGCGCGCGGGAAGACACTCGTCGTCGGGTCGAAGAACTTCACCGAGCAGGAGATCCTCGGCGAGATCGCCGCGCAGCAGCTCGAGAGGCGGCTCGGGACGCGCGTCGTGCGCAAGCTCGACATCGGCGGCATGCTGCTGGCGCACGAGGCGCTCGTCGCGGGAGAGATCGACCTCTATCCGGAATACACGGGCACCGCGCTCACGGCGATCCTGAAGCTCCCCGCCGCTCCCGACCCGAAGGCCGTTTTCGACACCGTGGCGCGGGAATATCGCTCGCGCTGGAAGCTCGACTGGCTTGCCCCGCTCGGGTTCAACGACACGTTCGCGATGGTCATCCGCGGCGCGGACGCGCGGACCTCGGGAATCGCGACGCTCAGTCAGGCCGCAAAGAGGAAGAGAGGCTGGGTGCTCGGCGTGGGCTACGAGTTCCTGAACCGCCCGGACGGCCTCGCCGGCCTCCAGAAGACGTACGCGCTGCCCCTCGAAGGAACGCCGAAGACGATGGACCTCGGCCTCCTCTACACCGCGCTCGAAGGGGGTCAGGTCGACCTCGTGGCCGGGAATTCCACGGACGGCATTCTCGCGACGCGCGATTTCAAGGTGCTCGAAGACGACCGGAAGTACTTCCCGCCCTACGAGGCGGCCTTCGTCGTCAACGGGGGCCTCTTTTCGAAGGAGCCGAGGGCTCGCGCGGCGCTCGAGGAGCTGTGCGG
>DATIFW010000036.1:0-3119 GCA_035455045.1 Thermoanaerobaculia bacterium
AGCCCGACGCCGATGGTGACGATCGCCGCGGCGGCCAGGAGCCAGGGGGCGCGCCGGGCCGTCCTGGGCCTCGCGAAACCGAGCCGCGCCGAGGCGCGGTCGGCCCAGCTCCTCACCTCCGGATGGAGACGGACCAGATCGGCGCACCTCTCGCACGAGGCGACGTGCGCGACAAACGCCGCACGGTCCACGCGTGGGAGCTTGCCCGCGGCCCCGCGTGCAAGGACGTCGGCCGGCGGGCACTCCTCGTCCGGGACGACGCCGCGCCGCCAGAGGGCCTCGAGATCTTCAGGACGCGGTTCCATCGTTCCAGTCCCTTCTGCGGAGCTCGCCCCGCAGGTCTTCGAGGCCACGGTAGGCGAGGTTCCGCGCCTTCGCCGGACTCCAGCCCATGATGCGGCCCACCTCCTCGGGCCGGAATCCGCGGAGGTGCAGCCTCACCGCCGACCGCCGCGGCTCGGGCAAGGCATCCACAGCGTGACGCAGCGCCGCGACCCTCTCGCGCTCGAGGACCTCGGCCTCGGGGCCGGGGCCCGGAGCGGCAGGGCCCTCTGGGAGCGGGGCGTCTTCCCCGGCGCGTCTGGTTTCCAGCGGCTCCTCCCGCCGGCTTTTGGCCGTCCGAACCGCGTCCACGGTCGCGGTGAAGGCCACCCGGCAGAGATAAGACGGAGGATCCGTGATTTCCGTCCCACTCTGGAGCACCTTCCACACGCGAATCCGCGCCTCCTGCTCCACGTCGTCCACGAGGACGCCCGACCGGCCGGGCGCGAGCCGCTCGATGGCGCGCCGGAGCAGACCGCTGTACTCCTCCAGGATCTCCCTCAGGCGGTCTTCGGGGGTCGGCATCCGCCGACGGAGCCTATTCGGGTCCCTTCTCGCCGTCGAGGCCCAGGGACTTCATCTTGCGGTGGAGCGTCGTGCGGTCGAGGCCGAGGCGGTCGGCCGCGCGCGACACGTTTCCCTTCATTTCCGCCAGGACGCGCGCGAGGTAGCGCTTCTCGAACGCCTCGCGCGCGTCGGCGAGCGTCGCGTGCGCCGGAATCTCGTCGGAGGCCGTGCGGGAGGGGCCGCGCCCGGCGGTCGGGCCGTCCTCGGGAGGGAGATCGGCGGCCCGGACGACGGGGCCCGACGACATGAGGAGGACGCGCTCGACGAGGTTCTGCAGCTCGCGCACGTTGCCCGGCCATGGCCGCTTTGCGAGGGCCTCGAGCGCCTCCTTCTCGAACGCTTTCGGGCGCCGCCCGCGCTGGCGCGCCAGGCTCTCGGCGAAGTGCGCCACGAGGAGGGGAACGTCCTCGGGACGCTCGGAAAGGGGGGGCACGCGCAGCGGAACGACGGCCAGCCGGAAATAGAGATCCTCGCGGAACGTCCCCGCGCGGATCATCGCGGGCAAATCTCGATTCGTCGCGGCGATGATGCGCACGTCCGTCGCCAGAGTCTTCGCGCCGCCGACGCGCGTGATCCGCCCGTCCTGGATCGCGCGCAGGATCTTGGCCTGCGTGCGCGGCGACATGTCGCCGATCTCGTCGAGGAAGAGCGTGCCTCCGTCGGCCTGCTCCCACTTTCCCTTTCGGTCGTCGATCGCGCCCGTGAAGGAACCCTTCACGTGCCCGAACAGCTCGCTCTCGATGAGCTCTTCCGGAATCGCTGCGCCGTTGACCTCGATGAAGGGCCCCTGGGAGCGAGGCGACGCGCGGTGGAGAGCGCGCGCCACGAGCTCCTTGCCCACGCCGCTCTCCCCCATGATGAGGACGCGCGCCTCCGAGGCCCCGGCACGCCGGATCTCGTCGAGGAGACGCATCATCGCGGGACTGGTGCCGAGCAGCGTCTCCTTGGCCGCATCCTCGTCCGTGCGGCTCATGAGCTCGCGCCTGAGATCGTCGCGTTCTCTTGCGAGCCGGTATCTTTCGAGCGCCTTGTCGAGCGTCAGGAGAACGCGCTCGAGCGACAGAGGCTTCTCGAGAAAGTCGTCGGCGCCCCGCTTGACGGCCTGCACGGCCGTGTCCACCGTGCCGTGTCCGGAGATCATGACGACGGGGATCGCGAGGCCCGCGGCCCGCAGCCGATCGAGCACGGAGAGGCCGTCGAGATCCGGCAGCCAGACGTCCAGGAAGATGGCGTCGGGGCGCTGACCCTCGTCGCCGAAGGCGCGTTGGAGAGCGTCCTGCCCGAGTCCGACCGCGTCCACCGTGTAGCCCTCGTCCCCGAGGATTTGCGAGAGCGTCTTGCGGATCCCCGGCTCGTCGTCGCAGACGAGGATGCGCGGGCCGTCCGTCATGAGGCTCCCGTGCGCATGCGGGCGCTCATTCGCGTGCGGGCGCTCACGCAGCCGGCCATTCGAGGAGGAAGCGGCATCCGTGAGGGACATTCTCCTCCACGCGGACGCGACCTGCGTGCTCGGCGGCGATGCGCGCGACGATCGCGAGGCCGAGGCCCGAGCCCCGCGCCTTCGTCGAGTAGGCGGGGTCGAAGACGCGCTCGCGCTCCGCTTCGGGAATGCCGGCCCCGTCGTCCTCGACGGCGAGCCGCGCACGGCCGCCTTCGACGCCCGCCACGATGCGCACGTGGCCGCCGCCCGGGGTCGCCGCCACCGCGTTGTCCACGAGGTTGATGAGCGCGCGCTTCACCTGCTCGGCGTCCGCATTGACGAGCGGAAGAGCCTCCGGAACGTCGGCTGACACCGTCACGCCCCTCTTCACGTTCGCGTACAGATTCGTGACCTGCTGGACCACCGCGCCGAGGTCCGTCGGAGCGAGATCCGCGGCCGGCAGGCGGGCGAAGCGGCCGAACGTGTCGACGAGCGAGGCGAGCGTCGTGACCTCCTCGATGATCGTCGAGGCGCCCTCGCGCACGATGGAGGCGAGCCCCGCGGGATCGGCGTCCATGCCGAGCGCCCGCCTCCGCATGCGCTCGGCCGCGAGGCGGATCGGTGTGAGGGGATTCTTGATCTCGTGCGCCATGCGGCGCGCGGCTTCCTGCCACGCCGCCGCCCGCTCGGCCGCGACGAGGGCGGTCGTGTCCTCGAGCGTCACGACCCAGGCCCCCGCATCGGAGACACCGGCGGGAACGCGGGTCACGCGCGCCTCGAGGACCCGGGAGCCGATCTTCAGCGTCGCCTC
>DATIFW010000037.1:0-6959 GCA_035455045.1 Thermoanaerobaculia bacterium
GGACGTAAGTGGCTCCGAGCCGAGGCTTCGAGAGCTGGAATTTCAGCAGCTCGAAGTGCTCGCGGACCGCCGCGATGTCGCCCACGGGCACGAACGTCAGAGAGCGCCTGTCGAGGACGCAGGCCACGAAGCGGTCGCCGAGGCGCGTGTACTCGAGGATCGTCGTTCCCGGCGCGAGGGTGTCGCGGATGGCGCCGAGGCGCAGAGCCCCGGCGTTCTGGAGCGCGCGAAACTCCTCCTGGCCGCGTCCCGCCTCTCGCAGGACCTTAGTGAGATTCCGCTCGGTGAGAGCCGCGCGCCGGCGGAGGGCCCGCACGGCCTCCCGGAAGCGGCTCTCGTCCTCCTCTTGCAGCGCGCGCAGGCGCCGCTGCGTCCAGTTCAGCTCCTCGCGCAGGCGCTGGACCGCGCGCACGGAGCGCCCGCGACGCGCGCCGGTTCCCGGCAGGAGATGCGCGCGGAACGAGATGAGATCCGCGAGACTCCGGGACTTCGCCTCCTCGACGTACGAGAAAGCCGCGGCGCGCCGGGAGGCGTCGGGCCGCCCTCGAAGCGTCAGGCGCACGAGAGCCTCGTAGATCCCGAGCTTGTCCTCGAGAAAGGCGATCTTCAGCTCCTCGCCCTCGAGGTGGCCGCGCAGTCCCTCGAGCCGCGCCCGTGCCCGGCGGTAGAGGCGGGCGGCGTGCCGGCGCGCACCGCGTGCCTCGAGCACCTGTCCCGCGACGTAGAACGCCTGGTAGATCGAAGCGGGCGCGTCGGCGCCTTCGAGCCGCCGCAGGCCGCGCCTCGCGCTGGCCCACGCGCGCGCCGTGTGGCCGTTGCGGAGGTCGATGCGCGCGAGGAGAAGATCGCACAGCGCGGCCTTTCCGGTGAGCGCCGTCCGCGAGAAGAATGCGAGCGACTTCTCGCACAGCCGCCGCGCCCTGCGGAGGTTCCCGCTCTCGAAGAGCACGACCGCCTGATAGAGAGGGATGAGCGACGGCCAGAGCCGGTTGTTCTCCTGCACGAAGAGCTTCCGCGCCCGCGCGAAGAGCGCGAGGGATCTCGAGGGGTCGCGGTCGTGGCGCGCGGCGACGGCGAGGAAGAGGAGGGCCTTCGCGGCCTCGTACCGCGTGCCCAGGGCCTCGAATCTGCGGAGGGCGCGCTCGGCGAGGGCCCGGCCCCGCTCGACGAGGTTCAGCTCCAGGAGCATCTCGGACTGGTCGAGGTCGCACAGCGCTTCGTGGTAGCGATCCCCGAGACGTTCCGCGAGGCGCCGGGCGTCCTCGTAGAGCTCGATGGCGCGCGTGTACTCGCCCCGCAGGTAGAAGAGGTAGGCGATGTTGTAGTCGACTTCCGTCACGAGCAGGGGGAGTCGGTGCCGTTCGCAAAAGGCCCGCGCCTCGCGGTAGGTCCCGAGGGCCGCGTCGAAGTCGTTCCGGCTGATCTCGCAAACGGCGCGGTTGCGGAGCGCGATCGCGACGTCCTCCGGCTGTCCCCGCCGGCGGAACTCCTGGAGCGAGGCCCGGTAGAGCGTGAGCGCCTCCTCGAAGCGGTCCTGGCGGTAGAGGATGTTCGCGACGTTGAGGTCGAGGCGCGCGAGGCGGAGCCGGTCGCCGGCGCGCTCGAAAACAGCCCGCGCCCGACGCGCCCACGAGAATGCCTGCGGATAGCGGCCGAGGTAGATGAGCGCCTGGAGGGCCGCGCTCCGGGTGACGGCCGCGTCGAGGTTCAGGCCGAGGCGGCCGAAGAGGCGGATCGCCGCGACGAACGCGACGCGCGCCCTCTCGTACCGGCCGCGGGCGAACGCGAGGTGACCGGCGGCGCGAAGCGCGAGGGCCCGCCCGCGGGGATCGCCGACGCGAGCCGCGAGACGCCGCGTCGCCCGGGCGAGCCGCTCGGCGCGGGAGACGTCGACCCGCACGAGGCGGATCGCCTCCCCGTACAGCCACTCCACCCCGGCGAAGTCCTGGAGCCGGGCGTCTCGAAGGACGCGCCGCCCCGGCGATCCCGCTTCCCGCAGGGCGTCGAGCCACGCCCGGCGGAGACGTGGCGTGCCGGGCGCTGCCACTCTAGAGCTTCCGCTGCAGGTTCTTCCGCAGCTTCCCGAGACAGCGCCCGCGGACGAAGCCGATCGAGCCCGGAGCAAGACCGAGCCGCGCGGCGACGTCCTTGTAGGGCGGAGTGGTCGGCTCGAAGAAGAGGAGGTGGATCAGCTCGCGGCAACGGGGAGGCAACAGCGCCACCGCCTCGCGGACGGACTGCTCGCGCTCGAGCTCGTCGGCGAAGGACGGCCTCGAATCGGGCCGCTCGAGACTCTCCTCCAGCGAGGTTCCCTCGCGCAGGTCCCGAACCTGCTGCCGCCGCTTGTAGGCGATCGACCTGTGAGCCGCGACCGCGATGAGCCACGCGCGGAGCGCCTCGACGTCCCGCAGCTTTGGGAGGCCGGAGAAGAGCTCGAGGGCCACGGCCTGGAAGATGTCGGCCGCGTCCTCGCGCGAAAGCCGGTACTTCAAGGGCACGGAGAAGATGAGGTTCTTGTACTTGTCGAGGAGTGCGGACCACGCTCTTTCGTCGCCCGCGAGGCAGGCCTTCACGAGGCGCTCGTCGGTCCAGGCGGCGTCCGGAAAAGAGCCTATCTCGTCTCCTTTCAGCGCGGGTCGCGCCCGGGCGCCGGGCAACGCGCTGGAGCCGCAGTGTATTTCGGGCCGCATACACGCTTTCGTGCGCTGGCTCACCCCATGTGGTCTCGGGCGCTCGTTTTCCCGGGCGCCCCGAAGGGGTATCGGGTTGCGGGCCAACGCGATCGGCGTTTTCGCGCCGTGGCACCTCGCTTGAACGAAGAAGCCCGGCCCCGAGTACGGGCAGGAGGAAAAATGAAGAAAACCACCGCCGCCGTCGTCGCCACTCTCGCCGCAATCGCCCTGGGCAGCGGAGCCCTCGCCACCATGGACATCCAGAAGGAGTACAAGGCCAAGGACGCGAAGGCCAACTGCGCCTCCTGCCATGTCGCGAAGCTGCCGAAAAAGGAGTCTTCCGAGCTCAACGACTTCGGCAAGACCGTCAAGGCCGCCAAGGGCAAGGACGGGAAGGTCGACTGGTCGAAGGTCAAGGTCCCCGAAGCCCCGAAGAGCTGAGAGTACGGAGCGCTCTCCTCGCGGCCGCACGGCGGCTGTCACGCCCCCGGACCGAGGTCCGGGGGCGTTCTCGTTCGGGGAGTCAGGATGCCAGCGGCGCAAAGCGCGCCGTGAAGTGTCGGAGGACGCGCGGAGCCTCGGTGATGCGGTAGCCCCCGAGCTTCGACGCGTTTTTCGCGACCTCGAGGACGGCCTCGGCCACGTAATCCACGTGGGACTGCGTGTAAACGCGCCTCGGAAAGGCGAGGCGCACGAGGTCCATCGGGCCGGGCTGCTCGGTGCCGTCTGGTTTCAGGCCGAACATGACCGTTCCGATCTCGACGCCGCGCACTCCCGCCAGCTCGTACAGCGCGTTCACGAGGGCGATGCCCGGGTACTGGAGGGGCGGGATGTGCGGAAGCAGTGCGCGGGCGTCGAGGTACACCGCGTGCCCGCCCGTCGGCCGGATCATCGGGACCTGGGCCGACTCGAGCTTCTCGGCGAGGTACTCGATCGAGCGGATGCGGTAGTGCAGGTAAGGCTCCTCGACGACCTCCTCGAGGCCTCGCGCGATTGCCTCGAGGTCGTAGCCGGCGAGGCCGCCGTACGTCGGGAACCCTTCCGTGAGGATGAGGAGGTTGCGTGCGTTCTCGGCCCAGGCGTCGTCGTTCATCGCGAGAAAGCCGCCGATGTTCGCGAGCCCGTCCTTCTTCGCCGACATCGTGCAGCCGTCGGCGAGGGAGAACATCTCCCGGGCGATGTCCTTCGGGGTCCGGCCCTCCTGTCCCTTCTCGCGGCGCTTGACGAGGTACGCGTTCTCGGCGAAGCGGCAGGCGTCGAGGAAGAAGGGCTTCCGGAACCTGTCGCAGAGGGCGCGCACGCCGCGGAGGTTCTCGAGCGACACGGGCTGCCCGCCGCCGGAGTTGTTCGTGACGGTGACCATGACGAGGGGAACGTGATCGCCGTCCTCCTCGAGAGTCCTCTCGAGAGCGGAAAGATCCATGTTGCCCTTGAACGGGTGGAGGAGGCTCGGGACGCGCCCCTCCGGGATCACGAGGTCGCGCGCCTCGGCGCCTTCGACCTCCACGTTCGCGCGCGTCGTGTCGAAGTGGTTGTTGTTGGGGACGACGTCCCCCTCGCGGAGGGTCGTGTGGAAGAGGATGCGCTCGGCGGCGCGCCCCTGGTGCGTCGGGATGATGTGCTTGAACCCCGTCAGCTCCTGCACGGCGTCGCGAAACCGGTAATACGAGCGGCTGCCCGCGTAGGACTCGTCGCCCTGCATGAGCGCGCCCCACTGCGCGGCCGACATCGCGCCCGTGCCGGAGTCCGTCAGGAGGTCGATGAGGACGTCCTCCGCGTGGAGGAGGAAGACGTTGTATCCGGCCTCGGCGATGGCCTTGCGCCGCTCCTCGACGGTCGTCGTCTTGATCGTCTCGACGGACTTGATCCGGAACGGCTCGATGATCGTGCGGAATTCCACTTCGGCGCGAGGATAGCAGCGGGTTCAGGCCGGAGAGAGTCCGACCACCCGGCCGTCCACGAGGTCGATGCGCTCGGCCGCGGGGACGGCCGGAAGGCCCGGCATCCGGATCATGTCGCCGAGCAGCGGCACGAGGTAGCCCGCTCCGGCGGCGAGGACGACGCCCCGCACGGTGATGTCGAAGTCCTCCGGACGCCCGAGGAGCTTCGGATCGTCCGACAGCGACTTCTGCGTTTTCGCGACACAGAGCGGGAGGTCGCCGTATCCGAACGCGGCGGCACGCGCGAGGTCGGCCTCCGCCTCGCGATTCCAGACGACGTCGGTCGCGCCGTACATCGAGCGGGCGATCTTCGACATCTTCTCCTTCGGGGGGTCGGCCCTCTCGTAGAGCGGCCGGAACCGGCTGCCGGGCTGATCCGCCTGGGCCACGACGGCCTCGGCGAGCTCGACGCCGCCGTCCCCGCCGCACGCGAAGACGTCCGAAACCGCGAAGGGAACGTGGAGCCTCTCGCAGGCGCGCCTCACGAGGGCGATCTCCTCGGCGGTGTCCGTCGCGAAGCGGTTGAGGGCGACGACCGGGCCCTCGCCGAAGACGCGGATCGACTCGACGTGCTTCTCGAGGTTCGACAGCCCCCGCTCGAGCGCCGCGGGGTCGGGCCGCGTGAGGAAGTCCTTCGCCGCGCCGCCGTGGAGCTTGAGCGCGCGCACGGTCGCGACGAGGACCACGGCCGCCGTGTCGAGGCCGGCCGAGACGCATTTGATGTCGAAGAACTTCTCGGCGCCGAGGTCGAAGCCGAAGCCCGCCTCTGTGACCGTGTAGTCGGCGCAGGCCATCGCCGTCTTCGTGGCGATCACCGAGTTGCAGCCGTGCGCGATGTTCGCAAAGGGCCCGCCGTGGACGAGCGCCGGCACCCCGTCCACCGTCTGGACGAGGTTCGGCATCAGCGCGTCCTTGAGGAGCACCATCATCGAGCCCACGGCCTTGAGATCGGCAGCCGTGACGGGTTTCTTCTCGCGCGTGAGCGCGACGAGCATGCGCGCGAGGCGTGCGCGAAGGTCCTCGGCGTCCTCGGCGAGGCAGAGAGCCGCCATGACTTCGGACGCCGGGGTGATGTCGAAGCCCGTCTCGCGCGGCACGCCCTCGAGCGCGCCGCCGAGGCCGATGACGACGTGCCTCAGCGACCGGTCGTTCATGTCGATCACGCGGCGCCAGAGCACGCGCCGCGGGTCGATGCCGAGGCGGTCGCCCTGCTGGATGTGGTTGTCGAGGAGCGCGGCGAGAAGGTTGTGGGCCGCCGAGATCGCGTGGAAATCGCCGGTGAAATGGAGGTTGATGTCGTCCTCCGGCACCACGCGCGCGCGCCCGCCTCCCGTGGCTCCGCCCTTCATTCCGAACGTCGGGCCGAGGGACGGCTCGCGCAGGGCCAGACACACGCTCCGGCCCGTCTTCGCGAGCCCCTGCGCGAGCCCGATGGACGTCGTCGTCTTGCCCTCGCCGGCGTCCGTCGGCGTGATCGCCGAGACGAGGATCAGCTTGCCCGGCGCGCGGCCGTTCTCGCGCGCGGAGAGCGAGATCTTCGCCTTGTCGTCGCCGTAGAGGGTGAGGTGCTCGCGCCGGATTCCGAGGCCGGCCGCGACGTCCACGATCGGTCTCATCGAAATTCCTCCCCTTCACATGCTGGGATCCGGACGTGAGGAATTTCAACGGCGCGGGTGCATCAGCGGAAACGGGGAGGTCGGGATTCGACTTCAGCGGCCGGGCGGCGGCGAGGGGACGATCTGCAGGTCCGGCCACGCGCGCGCGAGGAGCGCTCGAAAACCGGCCCCCTCGGCGGCCGCGGCCGACGCGGACGTCAGATCGAGGCCCGCGCCGTGGCCCTCGCCATTCCCGCGGAACGCGAAGCCGGCCTCGGTCGTGACGACCTCGTCCGGGCAGGAGGGCAGATGGAGCTGGTTCCTCAGGACCTCGCACCGGAGGCGAAGCGCCGGGCCGAGCTCGTAGGCGCCATCGGCGGCCCGCACGAGGCGTGTGGGCTCGCTCCCGAGGCCGAGCGCCTCGGCGACCGTGGCGCGGGTGCGGATCTCGGACCATTCCTTCCTTCCGCCGAGAGAGAACGGAAGCCACTCGCGGCCGCCTTCCGGTGCGGCGATCTCGAAGCGCGCGGCCGCGGCCACCGCCTGCCGCGCGCGCGCCCTCGCCTCGCGTGAGACCTTCTCGTCCTGTCCGAACAGGTTGCAGTGCGTCGTATCGCAGGGGGGACGGTCTCCGTGCCGGCGCGCGAGCCGGTTGTGGCGCACGACGAGAGAGAGCGCGGCGAGGAGCTCGAGGTGTCCCTCGGGCAGCTCGGAGAGAAGGCTCGACGTGACGTAAGCCCTCTCGCTCGTCG
>DATIFW010000038.1:0-6817 GCA_035455045.1 Thermoanaerobaculia bacterium
TCTTCTTCCCGAATGGCCGATGTCAAGGGCGCGCTTCGCGCGCCGCGCAGCGGTCGAGGACCCCTGACATCGGACATTCGGGAAATACGGTCTCTCTCTCTCCTATTCATTAGCAGAAATCTCTTTCTTCGTTTCTTTCTCTATCTTCCTTTCCATCTCTTTCTTCATCTTCCGCGCCTCGTCTGCATGAAGCACGTGGAAGCGCGGGTCGAGCTCGAGCGCGCGCGTCAGGTGGGCGAGCGCGGCCTTGCGATCGCCCGCGGCGCGGGCGATCGCACCCGCGTGGAACTCGAGCATGGGGTCGATCGTACCCATCGCGAGAGCCTTCGCCATCGGTCCGGCAGCGTCCCGGGCTCGCCCCGACCGGTAGAGACACCACGCATGCGCGTCGTATCCGCCGACGTCCTTGCGGGTCTCGAGCTCCTTCGACGTCATCTCGACGGCGCGCTTCGCGTCGCCGTGCTCCGCGAGATACAGCGCGAGAAGGCGATGAACGCTCTTCTCCCCGGCCGGCAGCAGCGCCTCGAGCGTCTTCACGGTTGCTTTCGCGCGCTCTTCCCCCGCGGCGTCGCGCATGGCGTGCCGATAGTCGACGAGGGCGGCGGCGACGGAGAACTCGGGGACGAATCCGAAAGATCGCTCGGCGAGACGCGTGGCCGGCTCCCAGAGGCCCTTGCGCGCCGCGATCTCCGCCGCGGCCGCGAGCGCGGGCGCGTGGTTCGGGACGCGGAGTAGGGCTTCCACGAGTCGCCCTTCCGCGTCCTCGTAACGGTTCATCCTGAGGAGGATCCGCGCGGCCCGCGCCCGGCACCAGGCAAAGCCCTCGAGGTCCGAAGGCAGCGCGGCGTTCGCGGCGAGATCCATCGCGGCAAGCGCTCCCGCGAGGTCGCCTGCAACGTCTTTCGCGAGCGCGGCGCGGCTGAACGATGCGGTGCAGGGCAGCGCGGCCACGAAGCGGTCGTAGGCGAGGAAGGCCTCCGGGTAGCGGCCGACTTCGAAGAACGCGTCCCCGAGCGCGCCGTCCAGCTCCGCGTCGTCGGGCCGTTCCACCTTCAACGCTGCGGCCTCGCGCGCCAGCTCCTCGAAGCGGTGATGGGGAAGGAGGAGTCTCAGCCGGAACTTGCGCAGGCCGTAGTCGGCGGGCGAAGCGAGCAGGCCTTTCTTCACGGCGGCCTCGGCGGCGGCGAGATCGGCGGGATCGAGCGTCCGGCGGTAACGCGCGTATCGCTCTTCGGCGAGGGCGAGCGGGCCGGCCTTCTCTTCGGGTTCGGCGGCCCGTGCGGCGAGGGCCAGGAGAAGCGTGGCGGCCGCCGCCCTCGCAGGGGAGAGCGGAAGCCGCCGCCGAAAAGAAACCACGAAAGGAGCTTACTTGACGTTCGCGGGCTGGATCTTCGCGAGGTCGTCGCGATCGCGGGCGATGCGGACCCGCTCGGCGAACTCCTCGTCGGAGATGCCCTCCGGGAAGCCTTTCGCATTCGAATCGCGGATCGCCTTCACCTGGGCGTTGTGCGCAGGCTGAGGCGGGCCGGCGTGGAAGGCCGCGAAGCCGCTCGTCGGCGACCACATGAAGGGGAAGTAATACCGGCAGCCGCGCTCCGGGAAGTCCACGCCGTCTCCGAGGAGGCTGTTCGGCGAGCCCGCGAACGCGCCGCCCTGGAGGACGCCCGCCACGACGCGCAGCTCGATGTCCACGACGTCGTCGCAGGGCCGGCGGCCGTTCGGGAAGCCGGCCTGGTCACCGCCCAGATATCCGAGCCGGTTTGCGCTCGAGAAGGGCGTCGGTTGGACGGCCGTGTTCAGCCGCAGCTCGTCCGCGTACACCTCGCCGGGGTGCGAGTTGATCTGGACCCCGAACTGGCTGGCGGCCGCGGGACCGAGGCCGCGGAAGAGCGCGAGCTCGATGTCCCCGCGGGGGGCTGGAGGCACGTTGATGCCGAAGAGGACGTTCATGTAGGTCGCGAGAATCGGAAAAAGCTCGCCTGGGTTCGACGCGTCGCCCTTGAACTGCGCTTCCGAGCCGGGCCCCTGCGAGTTCCAGTAGTCTTTTCGGCCCACGCCGACGAGGAGCTCGTTCACGAGCGGATTGCCGAGGCGCGACACCTGCACGTAGTTGCCGCTCGTCGTGACCGAGCCGTTCGCGTTGATCGTGCGCGAGGCGGGAATGCTGATCGAGGCCCATCCCCCGATCACGGCGGCCGAGTTCGCGGGATCGCCGACCTGGAAACCGACTGACGTGAGGTTCGCGATGGGAACCTGGAGAGCCGTGGCGAGAACCGTGTATCCGAAGAGCGTGTCGCGGCCGCTTCCCGTGGCGCCGACGCCCACGCCCGGCCGGCCGTTGCCGGCCCCGACCTCGAGGTTGACGGCGTCGAACACCATGCCGAGATCCACGAAGAAGGGATCCTGGCGGGGTCCGACGAACACGGAGATCTTGCCGTCTGCGCTCTTCTGGATGCCGTTCGGGAGGCTCACGTAGTTCGGGAACGTCTTGGGGCCGATGTTCGGCGGGAAGACCGGCTGATCCGTGAGGATGCGCGTGATCTGGCCGGGGGACGGATTCGCCGAGAATCCCGTGATCCGGTCGAGGCTGTAAGTCTGCGTCACGAGCAGGTTGGGATCCGTGATCGACGTGAGGCCCGGCAGTGCGTAGAGGAAGGTGCTCGGCTGCTTGTACTGGGTCTTGAACGTGAACCGGAACGTGACGTCCTCGATCCCGTCGCCGTTGTTGTCGATCTTGATGTCGTACCAGGCGCCGTCCTGAAAGCCCGCGTAGTTCGGGCCGCCCTGCGGCTCGATGAGCCCGTAGCGGCACGCGATCAGGTTCACCATCGAGGGGTCGTTCGGGTCCCGGAACATGTAGAAGTCCGTGTCGTCGAGGCTGGGGTTCCGGGATGTGAAGGGGGCCTCGTTGTGGCTCGAGGCGAGCGCTCCGGCGGGCGCGAAGAGCGCGGCGGCCGCGAGGATTCCAGCAGTGACCAGGCCGCGAAGACGCAGTTCTCCCGTTCTGGACATGAGATCTCCTTGAAGGTTGTTCGAAAGTGGTTCGTTCCGTTCAGCGATCGATCCGAGGGCTTCCGGGGGTGAGCACGGGTGACATCCGGAGCCTTGTACGAAATGCGCGCGAGGACCGGATGACACCAACACTCGCTCACCGGGTAGCAGAAGGTGTGCCGGTAGAATCTGCCGCGGAAGCGCAAGGGGCCCGGCGGCCCTCCTGGTCTTCAAAACCAGCGCGCCCGCTCCGAGAGGGGCGGCGGGTGGGTTCGACTCCCACACGCTTCCGCCAATCTCCTCCTCACGCTTTCAGCTGGTCCAACCGGGACGCCGGTCGAGAACGCGGCACCTCGAGGCCCGCACGAGGATGACGGCTCTCACAGTTTGGAAGAACAGTCCACGTGGCCTCGGCCCGCTTGTTGCAGTGGACGCAGGACTGGCACGAAACGGATCGTGCCACGAGAGGAGGCACGGCCATGATCGTCCCGCTTCTCCTCGCGACCGCCTTGACGGTACGGCCCCCGCATCTGTCCGTTCAGACCGCCGCCCGGCCCATCGTCGGTGTCCGTGAAGCGCCCCAGAGGCTCGAAGAGGCCACGCTCAACCTGTTCGCGTACTGCGACGCGAAAGGTCAGGCCACGATCATGGCGACGAACGCGGGGCCGACGACTTATGTCCTGGAGTGGACCCTGACCGCGATGAAGCCGGGATTCCCGCCGGACCGCTGGTCGAGCGTCAGCCACGTGGAGCCCGGGCAATTCGAGGGGTGGATGTCGCCCGCGCCGTACCTGCACCTGGACCTTCGTTACGAGGTCGATGGTGTCCCGTTCACGAACAGCATCGACGCCTTCTGTCCGGGCGCGGCGGCCCTCGGCCGCGGACCCGAGGAGTGGAGCGCGCGTTGAAGCGCGAGGCGGCCGAGCGTCGGCCGAAAGCGGAATAGAAGCGGACGTGGCGAAATGTGAGCGGATTCTTTCCAGAATCCGGGTGTGACGGGTGCCCGCGCCCCACATTTTTTCGGCCATGACCTTATGATTCCGCCCCTCGGGAGGACGCATGATTCACGACAACATCCTGGGCACGATCGGAAACACACCGGTCGTCCGAATCAACCGCCTCGCACCTTCGCATACGACGATCTACGTCAAGTGCGAGGCCTTCAATCCGATGAGCTCGGTGAAAGACCGTCTCGCGATCGCGATGATCGAGGACGCCGAGAACCGGGGCGTCTTGAAGCCGGGCCAGACGGTCATCGAGCCGACGTCCGGCAACACCGGCATCGCGCTCGCGATGGTGTGTGCCGTGAAGGGCTATCCCTTCGTCGCGATCATGTCCGATTCGTTCTCGGTCGAGCGCCGGAAGCTGATGAAGGGCCTCGGCGCGAAAGTCATTCTGCATCCCGCGGCCGAGCGCGGCACCGGAATGGTGAAGAAGGCCAAGGAGCTCGCCGACAAGCACGGCTGGTTCCTCCCGCAGCAGTTCGAGAACCCGTCGAACCCCGCGTATCACCGCCAGACGACCGGCCCCGAGATCCTGCGCGACTTCGCGAGCCGGCGGCTCGACTACTTCGTCTCGGGCATCGGCACCGGCGGAACGATCACCGGAGCCGGCGAGGTGCTCAAGCTGGCCCGGCCCGACATCAAGATCGTCTACACGGAGCCCGCCGGCGCGCCCCTCGTCTCGAAGGGTGAGTGGGCGCCGCACAAGATCCAGGGCTGGCTCCCGGACTTCGTCCCGGCCGTCTTCAACCGCAACGTCTACGACGAGGTCGTGCTCGTGACCGACGTCGAGGCGCGGGACGCAGCGCGAGACCTGGCATTCAAGGAAGGCATCTTCTGCGGGATCTCCTCGGGCGGCACGTTCGCCGCGGCGCGCAAAGTGGCCGAGAAGGCGCCGAAGGGCTCGGTCCTCCTCGCCATGCTGCCCGACACAGGCGAGCGCTACCTCTCCACGATCCTCTTCGAAGGCATCACCGAAGGAAGCGACGAGCTTCCGGTCTGAGGGGGCTCATGGGGACGGGGATGAATGCGCTCGCGGCGGGCGGCGCATGAATCTCCCTCCGTCCCAGGCTTTCGTCACGATGTTCCGCCGGCGGTTCGCGGAAGACCCGCGCGCCGCGTTTCGCGACTGGTACGTGCTGCAGGAGCATCTGCGGGACGACCGAGAGAGACAGGAGAAGTCGGAAGAAACCGCCCGGGCGCTCGCGAGCGACCTTTGGAGCATCCGGGGGACGCTGGTTTTCTCTTCGAAAGGGGAAGAGGCGACGTTTCTGCACAACCTCGCGGTGTTCTTCGGCTCGCGCGGCCCCGCCGAAAGCCTCTCTTTCTCTCTCCTACTATTCGAAGAATCTCTCGACGCCGGTTACGGAAGCGAGGACCCGGAGGCGTGGGCACGCCTTTTCCACAACCGGGGGAACGCGCTCCAAAACCTTGCGCGCTCGGCGGACGACCTGAGGGACGCGCTCGCCTCGTACGAGAGCGCCCTGACCGTGCGCGACGTCTCGCGCCGCGTCGCGCGAGGGGTGACGCTGCACGCCAGAGGATTGCTCTTTCGAAAACTGGCCGAAGCGGAGTCCCACCTGCGACCCGAGCACCTTCGGTCAGCCATTTCCTCTTTCGAAGAATCTCTCTCTCTTCGCTCGGAGGAGAGACTGGAACGCGGGATGGCTGAAACCGCCGCCGCCCTCGCGGACGCGCGCCGGGCCCTGGCTTCGGGCTGCTAGGATCGCCCGGATGGCGCGACGCATCCTCGTCTGCGACGACGAACCCGACATCCGCGAGTCGCTCCGGACGCTGCTGTCAGAAGAGGGGTACGACGTGACGGCGGTCGCCTCGGGCGCCAGCGCCGTCTCCGAGGCGCCGGACCACGACGCCGTGCTCCTGGACATCAAGATGCCCGGCCAGGACGGCCTCGAAACGCTCGCGAAGCTGCGCGCGCGCGGGATCGCGACGCCCGTGATCGTGATTTCGGGCCACGGCGACGTGAAGACGGCGATGGACGCCGTACACGCGGGCGCCGAGGACTTCCTCGAGAAACCCCTCTCGTCCGAGCACGTCCTGAACGCGCTCCGGCGCGTCCTGGACTCGACGCGCCTCGTGCGCGAGAACCTCGAGCTGAAGTCGCGCCTCGGCATCACGCGCATCGTCGGCAACAGCGAGGCGATCCGCCGGCTCCTCGCCGACGTCGCGAAGGCCGCGCCCACGCCCGCGACCGTCCTCATCGTGGGGCCGAGCGGCACGGGCAAGGAGCTCGTCGCGCGCGCGATCCACGAGGGCTCGCTCGTGAAAGCGGGGCCCTTCGTGCAGGTGAACTGCGCCGCCATCCCGGACAGCCTCATCGAGTCCGAGCTCTTCGGGCACGAGCGCGGCTCGTTCACGGGCGCCGACCGCAAGCAGACCGGCAAGTTCGTGGAGGCCGACGGCGGCACGATCTTTCTCGACGAGGTGGGAGACATGTCGGCCTCCGCCCAGGCGAAGGTGCTGCGCGTCCTGCAGGAAGGCGAAGTCGAGCCCGTCGGCAGCCCGCGCGTCGTGAAGGTGAAGGTGCGCGTCGTGGCCGCCACGAACCACGACCTCAAGGGTCTCATCGCCCAGGGAAAGTTCCGCGAGGATCTCTACTATCGTCTCAACGTCCTCGTCCTCCGGACGCCTACGCTCGCCGAACGCCCGGAGGACGTCCCCGTCCTCGTGAACCATTTCGCCGACCTCTTCGCGCGTACGAACAATTACCGGCCGAAGCGCTTCACGGACGCCGCGCTCGAGGCGCTCGCGGCGCGGCCCTGGCCCGGCAACGTGCGCGAGCTGAAGAACCACGTCGAGCGGCT
>DATIFW010000039.1:0-6412 GCA_035455045.1 Thermoanaerobaculia bacterium
GTGGAAGCGTTCGCGAACGAGGGCGCGACGTCGTTCATGGGCGTGCCGACGATGTACGTCCGCCTGCTCGAGCATCTGGAGGCCCGTCCCGAGGGGGCAGAGGCGCTCCGGAAGGCGAGGCTGTTCACGGCGGGCAGCGCGCCGCTGCCGGCCGCCGACTTCGAGGCATTCCGTCGGAAGACCGGCCATGCGATCCTCGAGCGCTACGGAATGAGCGAGACGCTCTTCACCCTCTCGAACCCGTACGACGGCGAGCGGCGGCCCGGCACGGTCGGGCTGCCCGTTCCCGGCTGTTCGGTGCGGCTCGTCGGCGACGACGGGAGCGATGCCCGGCAGGACGAGCCTGGAGAAATCCACGTCAGGGGCAACGGCCTCATGAGCGGCTACTGGGGCCGGAAGGCCGACACCGCCGCCGCATTCCGGGACGGCTGGTTCCTGACGGGGGACGTGGCGCGCCGGGACTCCGACGGGTACGTGACGATCCTCGGCCGCAAGTCCGTCGACTTCATCAAGAGCGGCGGCTACAAGATCTCGGCCCGCGAGATCGAGGACGTCCTCCGGCGGCACCCCGCGGTGAAGGACGCGGCCGTCGTCGGCCTCCCCGACCGCGTCTGGGGCCAGCGTATCGCGGCAGCCGTGGTGCTCGTCGAGCCCTGTGGTGCGGATGCCGCGAGGAGGGCGTGCGAGGAGATCGCCGCCTTCGCGGCGTCGCGCCTCGCGGACTTCAAGAAGCCGCGCGAGCTCCGCGCCGTGACCGAGCTGCCGCGCAACGTGCTCGGGAAGGTGCAGAAGCACCTGCTCGTCACGTCGCTCGCCGAGGGGCAGAGCTGACGAGGTCAGAGGGCGTCACCACACCTGTACAGGGCCGGAGATAATCGACCTGTCCGAGGAGGAACGATGCGACGTCTCGTCCCGGCGTTTGCCGCGCTCTCGTGTCTCCTGGCGGCCCGTTCCGCCGGTGCCGGCGCGGAAGAGCCGTTCGACGCCCTCTACGCGCGCCTGACGAAGGTCCGTGAGATTCTCGGCGTCGCGATCTCTCCGGACGGGTCGCACGTCGCGCGCGTGGAGCCCGTCCGGAGCGAAAAGACTCCGCGGGCGTCGCGCATCCTCGTCCAGGAGGCGCGGCCCGGCTCCCCGACCGTCCGGATCACGGCGTCGCCGGACGGCTCGCCCATCCGCGAAGGGAAGGTCGCCTTTTCGCCGGACGGCAGGACGCTCGCGTTCGTTTCCCATGCGGGGGGGGCGGCCCTCTGGACGTCGCCGGTCTCGGGCGGCTCCGCGACGCGCCTCACGAAGCTCCGGGGCGCGTTCTCCGAGCCGCGCTGGTCCCGCGACGGCCGGTCCCTCGCGATGCTCGTGGTGGAGAACCCTTCGAAGGAGCCGGGGCCGATGGGTCCCGCCGCTCGCGACTCGGGCGTCGTCCAGGAGACGATCGACGAACAACGCATCGCCGTGGTGGACGTGGAGACGAAGGCTCTGCGCTTCGTGTCGCCGCCCGACCTCTACGTCTACGAATACGCCTGGTCGCCGGACGGGCGCACGTTCGCGGCGGTGGCGGCGAAGGGCTCGGGCGACGACAACTGGTGGCACGCCGAGCTCCTCGCCGTGGACGCGACCTCGGGAGCCACACGCCTCCTGTGGAAGCCGCCGCTGCAGATCGCGAACCCCGTCTTCTCGCCCGACGGCTCGACTGTGGCGGTGATACACGGCCTCATGAGCGACCACGGTGCGACCGGGGGCGACGTCTTCGTCGTGCCCGCGGCCGGAGGTGCGGCGCGGAATCTGACTCCGGGGCGCCGCGCCTCCGCGGGCTTCCTGGCCTGGCCTTCCGCGTCCCGGCTCCTCGTGACCGAGCTCGCGGGCGAGGCCGCCGCCGTCGTGGCGCTCGATCCGGCGACCGGCGTCGCCCGCACGCTCTTCTCGGGAAACGAGACGCTCTCGGCCGGCCGGGGTTCCGGGCTCGCCCTCGCGCGGGACGGCGCGGCGTCGGCCGTCGTCCGCGAGTCGTTCGACGCCCCGCCGGAAGTCTGGGCGGGGAGGATTGGTGCGTGGACCCGCCTCACGGACGAGAACGCGGCGCTGAGACCGGCGTGGGGCCCTGCCGCGAGCGTGCACGTCACGAGCGACGGCCAGCGGGTCCAGGGCTGGCTCCTGCCGCCCGAGCACACCGACGCGCGGAAAAAACACCCGCTCGCGGTCCTCGTGCACGGAGGCCCCGCCTCCGCTCACCGCAACGCGTGGCCGTCGCCCCTCGTCGGCGCGCTCCTCGCGCGCGGGTACTTCGTGTTCCTGCCGAATCCGCGCGGCAGCTTCGGGCAGGGCGAAGCCTTCACGGCCGCGAACGTGAAGGACTTCGGAGGAGGCGACCTGCGCGACATCCTCGCCGGCCTCGACGAGGTCCTGAGGACGCGTCCGGTCGACCCGAAGCGCGTCGGCCTCTTCGGCTGGAGCTACGGGGGCTACATGGCGATGTGGGCCGTCACGCAGACGAACCGCTTCGCAGCCGTGGCGGCGGGCGCGGGCATCGTGAACTGGCAGAGCTATTACGGCCAGAACCGCATCGACGGCTGGATGCTCCCCTACTTCGGCGCCTCGGTGTACGACGATCCGGCCGTCTACGCGAAGAGCTCGCCCCTCACGTTCATCAAGAACGTGAAGACGCCGGTGCTGGTCCTCCACGGCGAGCGCGACTCCGAAGTGCCGGCCCCGCAGGGCTACGAGTTCTGGCATGCCCTGAAGACGCTCGGGGTCCCGACACAGCTCGTCATCTATCCCGACGAGGGTCACGGCCTCTTCCGCGAAGAGAGCCGGAAAGACCGCGTCTTCAGGGTGCTGGACTGGTTCGAGCGCTGGCTGAAGTGAGCCCGGGCGGATGTGGCTCTCGAACGCCCAGATCTCGACGCTCTTCTTCGCGCTGACCGCCGCGTCGTTCGGGCTCCTCGCCCTCACCTTGCTCGGCGCGGCGCTCGCACGGATACGCCTCGCGCTCTACGCGGCGCTCGCGCTGGGCGTCGCGGCGTTTCTCGGCGCGCCGTTCCTCTTCGAGCCTCCCGTGCGCCAGCGGGTCGAGGCCGGACTCGCCGTGGCCCTCCCGGTCGTGGCCGTCGCCTTTCTATGGGACCTCGCGCGAGGCGGCCGGCGGACGCGAGCGTTTCTGTTCGCCGCGTCCAGCATCCTCGTCCTCGCGGCTCTCGCCGAGCTCGCCGCCCGGCGAGAGGTCCTCGTCGCCGCGCCGCTCGTTTCACCGCTCGGCGTCGGGTTCGTTCTCTTCACGGCGCTCCTTCTCCCGCGCGTCGCCGAGCAGGAGAGGCGCCTCTTCACGCGCGCCACCACGGACCCCCTGACCGGCCTCCTGAACCGCACGGCCTTCGAGGAGCGCGCACTGGGCGAGCTCGCCCGCGCGAGCCGCACGGGCCGGAGCCTCGCGATCGCCATGCTCGACGTCGACCTCTTCAAGCGCTTCAACGACCGCTTCGGGCACCTCGCCGGGGACGCCGCGCTGACGGCCGTCGCGCGTGCCGTCGCGCGGACCGTCCGTGGCATCGACGCCGCGGGCCGGTATGGCGGCGAGGAGTTCATCGTGCTTCTCGTCGAGGCGGACGCGGAGGCCGCGGTCCATGCCGTCGAGCGCATCCGGGCGGCTGTCGCGTCTCTCGGGCCTCCGCGGATTCCGCTCGGCGTCACGATCTCCGCCGGCATCGCCATTCACCAGGGCCTTTTCGAGAGAACCTCGTTCGAATCGCTCGTCGCCCGTGCGGACGCCGCCCTCTATGCCGCCAAGAAAGCCGGCCGCGACCGCGTGGTCCTCGAGCCGGCTCCCGAGCCCGCCACGCCGGCCGACGTGCGCTATCGCTAGGGGGCGAGGGCGCGCACGAGCCGGGCGAGGCCCTCTTCGATGCGCGCGCGGGACGTGGCGAACGAGATCCTCACGCAGCGGTCCTCGCCGAACGCGATGCCGGGGGTGACGGCCACGGCGACGGTGTCGAGGAGCGCCTTCGCGAAGCTCTGGGAGCCCGTCACCGCGTGTCCGCCTATCGTTCTCCCGTAATGGGCCGAGACGTCCGGAAACGCGTAGAACGCGCCACCCGGAGCCGCGCACGTGACGCCCGGGAGGGCATTCAGGGCGGGGATCAGGAACTCTCTCCGGCGCGCGTACTCGGCCAGCATGCCGTCCACGGCGGGCTGCGCCTCGTCGGGCCTCGTCAGCGCCGCGACGGCCGCGCGCTGCGTGATCGAGCAGACGTTCGACGTGGCGTGGCTCACGATGCGGCCCATGAGGTCGATGAGGGGCTTCGGACCGATCGCGTAGCCGACGCGCCAACCCGTCATCGCGTACGTCTTCGAGAGCGTCCCGGCCACGAGGATCGTCTCGGGGAACTCGCGCGCCAGCGACGCCGCGGAAAAATGCTCGCCTTCGAACACGAAGCGGTCGTAGCACTCGTCGAAGAGCACCGTCCAGCCGTGCGAAGCCGCGAGCCGGACGATCGCCTCGATCTCGGAGGGCTCCATGACGGCGCCCGTCGGATTGTTCGGCGTGTTCACGATGAGCCCCCGCGTCGCGGGCGTCGCGGCGCGGGCCACGTCGGCCGCCGTCAGACGGAAGCCGGCTCCTTCGGGGATGGGCACGAACACGGATCGGGCGCCCGCGAGCGTCACCATCTCGGGGAAGGACACCCAGTACGGCACCGGCACGAGGACGTCGTCGCCCTCCTCGAAGAGCGCGAGGCAGGCGGTGTGCAGCGCCTGCTTGCCGCCGGCCGTCACGACGACGTCGGCGGCCGTGTACGGCGCGTCCCACGCCTCCCGGTATCGCTCCGCGATCGCCTCGCGCAGCTCCGGAATTCCCGAGGCGTCCGTGTACTTCGTGAAGTCCGATTCGATCGCGTCGATCGCGGCGTGTTTCACGAACGCCGGCGTCGGGAAGTCGGGCTCCCCGGGGCCGAAGTCCACGACGTCGATTCCCCTGGCGCGCAGCGCCGACGCGGCCTTCATGACGGCGAACGTCGCCGAGCCGGCGACACGAGAAGCGCGCGACGCGAATCTCATCGGCGCCTCAGGGTCTTCCAGGCGGCCTGAAAGGCGCGGGGCTTCCGCTTTCCAAGAGCGATCATGGCGATCTCCACTCCGCACCAGCCCGCGTAGATGCCGACCATCGGCCCTCGCGTTTCGGGTACGGCGAACTGTACCAGCCAGAAGACGAAGAGGATCCCGGCCCCGCGGGCGCGCAGGTCGAGGTTCACGAGCAGCAGCCACCCGAGGAAGCTCTGCAGGATCGTCAGCAGGATCTCAAGGCGCTGGTGCTGATCGAACACGATGGCCGACGGGGCTCCCTTCGAGATCGAGTAGATGACCGGGATGAGCGCCGAGAGAATAGACCATTGATTGATCGTGGACGAAACGAGGTTCATCACGGCCATCGGCGCCTTGCTGATCTGGCGCGCCCAGTTGAACGCCGAGAGCTTCTCGGGAAACTCGGAAAGAAACGGCGCGACCCACTGGACGAAGACGAATTGCGAGACTCCGAAGGAGATCGCGAGCGCGAGCATGGACTCCACGAACGAGTGGGCCGACACGGCGAGGATCGCGCCCCCGACGAGGAAGATGCCCGCGATGACCCATCCCCGCCGGCGGGGCCCCTGTGCGAGAGCCCAGCGGGACACGGCCGGGAGGTCCTCCACTTCCTCTACGTCTCCCTCGCGCGGAGGCACGCGCAAGAGCGCAATGAGATAGACGACGTAGCACGCCGTGAGGATGGCGGCGTCGAGAAGGCCGAGCGAGCCTTTCCACCAGATCACGGTGAACCAGAGGAGCGGAGGAAGGAGGCCGACGATCTCGATCGAGTGCTGGTCGTCGAACGCGATCGCGATCCACGTCTTGCGCTGGCCGGTCTTCCGGGCGAAGTAAGCGGCCACGAAATAGACGAGCGGCCAGCCGAGGCCGACGAGCAGGCGGATCGAGCCGGTGAAGTTCGCGATCGCGAGATGCACCTTCGCCGGGTCCTTTCCGGCCTCCCACGCGATGATGGCTTCTACCGCGAACTCGGGGAGCGTCTGAAGCCACGCGAGGATCGCGAGCGCGAGGCCCTGTGAGACGAGGAACTGCGCGGCCTCGGCTCCCCAGGCCACGAGAAAAGCGGAAAACAGGACGGACGGGAAGGTCCAGAGGGCGGTCAGGGGCGTGGCTTTCGCGGCGACGCCGCCCGCGACCGGAAGCGACAGCTTCATTCGAGCCGGATTTAAGCATACGGATTCGCTCCGGACGTTTCGGCCCGAAGGAAGAACTACACTCCCGCTCACGCATGGCGACGCGCATCGACTCCCCCTCGAACCCGCGCATCGCCGCGGCCGTCAAGGCCGTCGCGGCGCACGAGAAGATGCTCCTCGAGGGCAGACGAATGATCGAGGAGGCTCTC
>DATIFW010000040.1:0-18279 GCA_035455045.1 Thermoanaerobaculia bacterium
GGACCGGGGGGTGCGTCTCGTAAAGGTCTTTCAGGCTCGCTCCGGCGAAGTAGCCGAACAGGAAGAGCGGCGTCGCGGCGAGGGGCTCGGTCGCGCCGAATGCGAGCGCGGAGACGCCGCCGAGCGTCGCCGCCGCGAAGGCGAGCACGAACGCGGACTTCGGCGCCGCGAGCGCCGCGCCGAAGAGGACGATCGCCGTCAGGGCCACGGCCGTGCGATAGCCGGGGAAGGGAGGCAGCATGATCGGAAACGTGAAGGCGAGAAGAGCCGCCCAGCCGAGGGAGCCCAGCAGCGCGGACGCCGTGCGGCTCATCGCGAATCTCCGGGCGCGAGGCCGACGAGGAGCCTGCGGAAATCGGAGCTGCCCGTCAGCTCGTGCGGGACGAACGTCGGGTGGCCGCTCAGGCGGAGCACTCGCGCCCCTCGGGCGACCGGGACGTCGAGATCGCGCACGGAGGCCACGGGGAGCTCGAAGGGCGGCTCCCTCCGGCCGTCCACGTCGATTGCGAGCGTCACCGGAGCCCCGTCCGGGCGGGCATTCTGGACGCGAAAGGACACGGACGTCTCCCCGGGCCGGATCTCCCGGTAGGCGCGCGGACCGCTCCAACGGAACGGGCTCGTCGATCGGCCGGAGGAGTAGAGGCCGATCCAGCGCCCGAGCCGGAACGGAGCGGAGGGTCGGGCGGTGGGAAGGACCGCGACGACGGCGCCGAGGATTCCGGCTGCCGCGAGGATGCCCGGGACGTGCGCCCGGCGAGCCTCCGGCCCCTCGGGCGCCGTCGCGGGCGCCGGACTTCCCGGCAAGAAGAGGAAGGCCGCAACGAGGCTCGTGAGAAGCCCGATCTCCGTGAAGCGCAGGTGCGATCCCGTCTGGCAGGCCACCAGGAAGGCGACGAGCGCGGCGCCGGCTCCGCGCGCCGACGGATCGAGCGGCGTCTTTGCAAAGGCGGCGTTCCACGCGCGAGTAACGAGCGGAAAGACGGCGCAAAGAGCGAGGGCGAGACCGGGCACCCCGCATTCGGCGGCCACCTCGAGGAGCGCATTCGTCGCGCTGTCGGTCACGGAGATCTCGCCGTGTCGCAATGCGTACGCCCCCGGGAACTCGTATGGGAACCCGGCGAGGCCGATTCCCGAGAGAGGCTCGTCCCACGTCATCTCGAGGGCCGTCCGCCAGAAGAGCGTGCGGTGGTTCGCAAGATCGGCGAAGTCGGTCGAGGACAGGCCGGCTCCAAGGCGCTGCAGGAGGCCGCCCGCCGCGATGCCCCCGCCGCGCGGCAGGATGCGAACGAGCGCGGCGCCGGCGAGGAGCAGGGCGAGAAGCGCCACCCCGAGCGCTTTCGGGGAGATGAGACGGGTGCGAGAGAGCCCGATTGCCCCGGCGAGAATCGCCGCCCCGCCGAG
The DNA here is from genome assembly GCA_035455045.1 of Thermoanaerobaculia bacterium. Classification (GTDB taxonomy): domain Bacteria; phylum Acidobacteriota; class Thermoanaerobaculia; order UBA5066; family UBA5066; genus Fen-183. Next base: position 1,402 of record DATIFW010000040.1, read on the forward strand.
GAGAAGGCCCGTGCGGGAGCCGGAGGCTTCGAGCGCCAGGGGCGCGGCGAGGAGCGCGACGAGAGCGAGGATGCGCCGTGCGGCGTCCGACGAGGAACCGCGCCGGACGGCGGCCGCGACAAGGAGGGGCGCGACGAGGCCGATGCCGACGCCGAGGGCGTTCGGATCCGTGAACGTGCCCGCGCGGCGGTGCATCTCGGACCAGGGATGGAAGGAAGGATCGAGAGGCGCGAAGCGGCTCCCGGCGGCAAAGACGAAGGCCGCCGCCGCCCCCGCCGCAGTCGCGAGGAGGAGCCCGTCGCGATCCTCGGGGGATCGGGAAAAGCGCGTGAAGACCTCGAGCGCGAGGAGCAGAAGCACGAGCCCGAGAAACGTCAGGATCGCATCATGGGTTCTTTCGGCGGCCGTCATCCCGAGCGCGTTGACGGGCAAAGGGTCGACGCGCCCGCGAAAGAGGAGGTAGAGCGTCTCGCCGCGCGCGACGGAGGCGGCCGCGGAGAGAGCGGCAAGCGCCAGAAACGCTGCGGCATACCGGAGAAGGCGGGGTGGGAGGATCGAGCTCTCGCCTCGTGCGAGGGAACCCGCGAGCGCGCTTCCGAGCAGGGCAAACGCCAGCGCGGCCAGGACCGGTGCCCCGGCGCGGTCGCCGGAGAGGCGCGCGAGGCCGGGAGCGAGCGGCACCAGGAATGCGAGCGCCGAGACGGCAATTCGCGGGCGGAGGACACCGAGGACGAGTCCGGCGGCGGAAAGGCCGAGGGTGACTCCCCGGGTGACCGGCGCCGTCGGGGCCGGAAACGTGCCGAACGCGAGGGCCGAGAGCACGATCGTCGCGCCGAAGGCGAGAGCCCCGCGGCGCCCCGGAGTCAGACGCGTACCTCCTCCTGGAGGGGAGCGTACGTGAGCGCGCCCGCGGCGCGGGCGCGGATCGCCTCGAGCGCCGCCGACGCGGCCGACAGCGTCGTGAGGCACGGCACGTCGCGGTCCAGCGCCGTGCGGCGGATCGAGACCTCGTCGTAGAACGACTCGCGGCCGAGCGGCGTGTTCACGATGAGGTCGACGCTGCCGTTGATCAGGAGATCCACGATGTTCGGGCGCCCTTCGTTCACCTTGAGAACCGTCGTCGCCGTCAGGCCGCCCCGGGCGAGCGCCTTCGCCGTGCCCGCCGTCGCGACCAGCCGGAATCCCAGCGAGTCGAGCTCGCGCGCGAGCGGCAGCAGTGCGTCCTTGTCGCCGTCGTGAACGGAGAGGAACGCGATGCCTTTTTCGGGCAGGCGGATTCCGGCGCCGAGCGCGGCCTTCAGGAACGCGAGGCCGAAGCTCCGGTCTCGACCCATGACCTCGCCCGTCGAGCGCATCTCCGGGCCGAGAATCGTGTCGACACCTTCGAAGCGCCGGAATGGGAACACGGGAGCCTTGATGGAGAACCCGAGGACGGGCGGTTCCTCGGTGAGGCCGATGCCCGGAAGCGTCTCGCCGAGGCAGAGGCGCGCGGCCAGGCGCGCGAACGGCACGCCGGTGGCCTTCGCCACGAACGGAACCGTGCGCGAGGCGCGCGGGTTCACCTCGAGCACGAAGAGCTCCCCGCCCCGGATCGCGAACTGGACGTTCATGAGGCCCACGACCTCGAGCGCCTGACCCAGCTTGGCGGTGGCCTGCCGGATTTCGCCGAGCGCCGCGCGCGGCACGCGCCGGTAGGGCGGCAGAACGGCGTACGAGTCGCCCGAATGGATGCCGGCCTCCTCGATGTGCTGCATGACGCCCGCGACGACGACGTGCTCCCCGTCGCCGAGGGCGTCGACGTCCAGCTCGTAGGCGTCCTCGAGAAACCGATCGATCAGCACGGGGCGGTCCGGGAAGGCCGCAATCGCCTCCTCGAGGACGGCCTCGAGGGCGTCGTCGTCGTAAGCGATGCGCATCGCCCGGCCGCCGAGCACGTAGCTCGGGCGGACGAGAAGCGGGAATCCGAGCCGGCGGCCGACCTTGAGGCCCCCGGCCACGTCGCGTGCGGCGCCCCAGGGAGGGGCCTGCAGGTTGACCTCGCGCAGCAGCTCGCCGAAGCGCTCGCGGTCCTCGGCGCGGTCGATCGCGTCCGGAGAGGTGCCGAGAATCGGCACGCCGGCGGCTTCGAGCGCCTTCGCGAGCTTGAGCGGCGTCTGGCCGCCGAACTGCACGAGAACCCCCTTGGGCTGCTCGCGTTCGATGACCGCGAGGACGTCCTCGAACGTGAGGGGCTCGAAGTAGAGCCGGTCGGACGTGTCGTAGTCCGTCGAGACCGTCTCCGGGTTGCAGTTGATCATCACGGACTCGTAGCCGAACTGGGTGATCGCCTCGGCCGCGTGCACGCAGCAATAGTCGAACTCCAGGCCCTGCCCGATCCGGTTCGGACCGGAGCCGAGGACGATGACCTTCTGCCGGTCGGAGGGATCGGCCTCGTCCTCGGTCTCGTAGCACGAATAGAGGTAGGGGGTCCGTGATTCGAACTCCGCCGCGCACGTGTCGACGCGGCTGAAGACGGGCGCGATGCCGTGGCGCGTCCTGGCCGCGCGGGCGTCCGCCACGGACGAGCCCGCGAGGAGCGCGACGTCCGGGTCCGAGAGGCCGCTCCTCTTCGCGCGGCGGAGAAGCTCCGGCTCGCCGAGCGCCCGACGGCCCGCGGCGCGCACTTCGCGTTCCACCCCGACGACCTCCTGGAAGCGGTCGAGGAACCACGGGTCGATGCCCGTGACCTCGGCGACGGCCGACACCGGCGTGCCGCCGCGAAGGGCCGAGAGGACCGCGAAGATCCGGTCGGGCCTCGGAACGCGGAGCGCGTCGGGCTTCGGCGGCGCGGGCGGCGACGCGGACGGCGGGTCGAGCCAGCCCGTGCGCCCCGTCTCGAGCGAGCGCAGGGCTTTTCCGAACGACTCGGCGAACGTGCGGCCGAGGGCCATCACCTCGCCCACGGACTTCATCTGGACGCCGAGCGTCGTGTCGGCGCCGGGAAACTTCTCGAACGTGAACCGGGGGATCTTCACGACGACGTAGTCGAGCGTGGGCTCGAAGGAAGCCGGAGTTTTCTTCGTGATGTCGTTCGGAATCTCGTCGAGCCGGTATCCGACGGCGAGGAGAGCGGCGATCTTCGCGATCGGAAAGCCGGTCGCCTTCGAGGCGAGCGCGGACGACCGCGAAACGCGCGGATTCATCTCGATGACGATCCGGCGGCCCGTTTTCGGGTGCACGGCAAACTGGATGTTCGAGCCGCCCGTCGCGACACCGACGGCGCGTATGACCTTCTTCGCGTCGTCCCGCATGGCCTGGTACTCGACGTCCGACAGCGTCATCTGCGGCGCGACGGTGATCGAGTCGCCCGTGTGGACGCCCATCGGGTCCAGGTTCTCGATCGAGCACACGACGACGAACGTGTCGGCCGTGTCGCGCATGACCTCGAGCTCGAACTCCTTCCAACCGAGAACCGACTCCTCGATGAGGATCTCGTGCACGGGAGAGAGCGTCAGGCCGCGCCTGACGATGGCCTCGAAGTCGTCCTTGTTGAAGGCGATCCCGCCGCCCGTGCCGCCGAGCGTGAACGAGGGACGGATGACGACGGGATAGCCGAACGGCGCGGCGACGGCCCGGGCTTCATCGATCGACTTCGCGATCCCCGAGAGCAGGACCTCGACCCCGACTCTCTGCATGGCCTGCTTGAAGAGGAGGCGGTCCTCGCCGAGCTTCACCGAGCGCACGGACGCGCCCAGCGTCTCGACCCCGTGTTTCTCGAGGACGCCGGCCTCGTCGAGCGCCACGGCGAGGTTGAGCGCCGTCTGCCCTCCGACGGTCGGAAGGAGGGCGTCCGGTCTCTCCTGCGCGATGATGGCGGCGATCGTGTCGCGGTCGAGCGGCTCGATGTAGGTCGCGTCGGCGAACTCGGGGTCCGTCATGATCGTCGCCGGATTCGAGTTCACGAGAACGACGCGATAACCCTCGCCGCGCAGCGCCCGGCAGGCCTGGGTGCCGGAGTAATCGAACTCGCAGGCCTGACCGATCACGATCGGGCCCGACCCGAGAACGAGGATGGACTTGATGTCGGTGCGCTTCGGCATCGGTCGGGGAGTTTACGGGATGAGTCTCGGACGCGTCTGGCATCCGCGGCACGCCCGAGGTAGAGTCTCGCCACAGTCGTCGGAGTGAGAACGAAGGAGATTTCTGAGAATGAGAAGAACGCTTTGGAACGCTCTCGTCGGGTTCGGGATCGCCGCGGCCGCGCTCATGGCAGCGCCGACCGCTCTTTCCTCTTCGAAGAAGACACCCACTCCCGCCGCCGGGGCGTCCGCCGCGAAGACCTCTTCGGACAAGTCCGCCAAGAGCGAGAAAGTCAACCTGAACACCGCCGACGAGAAGACGATCGCAGGCGCGAAGGGTGTCGGGGACAAGCTCGCGCAGGAGCTCGTCAAGAACCGCCCGTACAAGACGTGGGAAGAGGTTTCCAGGGTCAAGGGCGTCGGCTCGGGCAAGAAGCTCGAGTCCTTGAAGAAGGTCCTCAAGCTCAGCGAAGGCGTCGGGGCCGCCGCGGCAAAGGAAGAGCCGGCTGCGGAGAAGAAGGAGACCGGGGGGAAGAGATCGAAGAGTTCTTCGAAGGGGGAAGGGACCTCTTCCGCTGCGAGCGGCGGCGGGGCCACGGGCGGCGGCGCCGGCGCGGGTGGCGCGGCTGCAGGCGGCTCCACGGGCGCCGGCAAGGCGACAGAGTCCGCCTCGCCCTCTTCACCTTCGAAGAAACCCTCTCCTTCGTCTTCCTCCTCGACGAAGCTCGCGCCGGGCGAGAGGATCAACATCAACACGGCCTCGGCCGAGGAGCTCGAAAAGCTGCCGGAGATCGGGCCCGTGAAAGCCGCGGCGATCGTCGAGTACCGCAAGGCCAATGGGAAGTTCGCCGCGCCCGAGGACATCATGAAAGTGTCGGGCATCAAGGAAGGCACGTTCGCGAAGATCAAGGACTACATCGTCGTCAGGTGACGGAAGTCCGCGACGCGCGCATGAGGGAGCCCGATTCCGCGGCCGCGCGGGCTCGCCGCGCGGCGCCGTGAAGTAGGATCGCCGTCATGGGTCTTCTCGACGACGTGATGAGTCAGTTCGGTGCCGCGAGCGGGCGCCCGATCGAGCCGGGACACCACGGCCTCGCCCGGGAGCTTCTGGCGATGCTCGCCCCGACCGGAATGTCCGGCGGCCTGGCGAATCTCGTGAACATCTGTCACAAGAGAGGGCTCGGCGAAGTCGTGAACTCCTGGATCTCGACGGGTGAGAACCTGCCGATCACGGCGGAGCAGGCCCGGATCATCCTGGGGAGCTCGGAGATCCAGGGGCTCGCGGCGCGCGCCGGGATCGACCCGCAGGCGGCGACGGCGGCGATCGCGGAAATCCTCCCTCGCCTCGTCGACAAGGCGACGCCGGACGGCCGGATCCCGGCCACGGGCGAGCTCCTCCGCACGATCTCGGGGGCGTTCAGGAAGAGCTGAGTCCGGAGGCAGGCATGCTCGTCGGCGCGCACTCGATCATCTACAGCAAGAACCCCGAGGTGGACCGCGCGTTCCTGCGTGACGTCCTCGGACTCCCCGGCGTCGACGTGGGAGGAGGTTGGCTGATCTTCGGCCTGCCGCCGGCGGAGGTCGCCGTGCATCCCTCCGACGTCAACGACGTGCACGAGTTCTACCTGATGTGCGACGACGTGGACGCGCTCGTCTCGGAGATGAAGAAGCGCGAAGTTGCCTGCACTCCCGTCGAGAGCCAGGGCTGGGGTCGCCTCACCCATGTCGCACTCCCCGGCGGCGGAAGGCTCGGCATCTACGAGCCGCGACACATCCGGCCGAAGGCCGCAAGGGAGGCGAGAAAGCAGGTGGCCGGCGTGAGCAGACGTGCGGCCCGGAGGAAGGCGAGCCGCCGGCGAAGGAAGTGAGAGGCCCGCCGGTTGCGGCCCGCATCCTTCCTTTCCGGTGTCCCGCGGCCGGCCAAGAACGCGGCGGCCGCGGCCGCTCAGGGGCTGCGCCTCATCGCGCGGGGTCTCCGATCGTCTTCGCGAGGAAAGCGAGCTGGTCCGACGCCTCTTCGATGAGCTTCGTCGTGGGCTTTCCCGCGCCGTGGCCTGCGCGCGTCTCGATGCGGATCAGGACCGGCGCGTCGCCGGCCTGAGCCTCTTGGAGCGCCGCCGCGTACTTGAAGGAGTGCGCGGGGACGACGCGGTCGTCGTGGTCCGCCGTCGTGATGAGGACGGCCGGATAGGCGCTACCCTTGCGGATGTTGTGGAGCGGGGAATACGCGTAGATGAACTTGAACTGGTCGGCATTCTCGGCGGAGCCGTACTCGCTCGTCCACGCCCAGCCGATCGTGAATCTCTGGAAGCGAAGCATGTCCATGACGCCCACGGCCGGAAGGGCCGCACCGAACAGCTCCGGATGCTGGTTCAGCGTCGCCCCCACGAGAAGCCCGCCGTTCGAGCCGCCCGCGATCGCGAGCTTCTTCGCAGACGTGACCTTGTTCGCGATGAGCCACCGCGCCGCAGCCGCGAAGTCGTCGAAGACGTTCTGCTTCTTCTCGAGCATGCCCGCTTCGTGCCATTCGTCACCGTACTCCGAGCCGCCGCGCAGGCACGCCTGCGCGTAGATTCCGCCGCGCTCGACGAAGGCGAGACTCTTCACGGAGAAGGAAGGCAGCATCGGCACGTTGAAGCCGCCGTACGCGAAGAGCATCGTGGGGTTCGAGCCGTCCCATTTCGTGCCCTTCTTGGCGACGAGGAACATCGGCACGGCCGCGCCGTCGTTGGCGCGGTAGAAGACCTGCTTCGCGTCGAATGCCGACGGGTCGAAGTCCACACGAGGCTTCCGGAACACCGTCGCGGTGGCGGCCGCGGGGTCGAGCCGGAACACGGTCGACGGATACGTGAAGGAGGTGAACGAGAAGAACGTCTCGCGGTCGGTGGGGCGGCCCGTGAAGCCGTTCACGGCGCCGAGCGCGGGCAGAGCGACTTCGTTGCCTGGGGTGCCGTCGAGCGCGTGGATGCGGACGCGCTCGGAGCCGTCCTGCATCGTGACGACGACGAAGCGGCCGCCGACCGCGCGCACGGACCGGAGCACGGCGTCGCCCTGGGGGATCACGTCCTTGAGGACGGGCGCGTCCGCCGCGAAGTCCACGGAGACGAGCCGCCCGCGAGGGGCGCTCCGATCCGTGCGGAGATAGGCAATCGTCCCCTCGTTACCGACCCAGCTCCACCGCGATTCGAAGTCGTCGAAGAGCTTGAGGAAGGGCGCGCCGTCCCGGGTCAGGTCCTTCACCCACAGGCGGTTCTTTCCGCTCGAGCCGCGCGAGGTCGAGAGCACGAGCCAGCGCCCGTCGTCGGAAACGCGCACCTGATGGAGGACCTTCGGGTCGTCCGGCGCGTGGACGAGGACGTCGGCCGCCTGGGGCGTGCCGAGCCGGTGGAAGAAGACTCTCTGGTTCTTCACGGCCGCGTCGAGCTCCCGGCCGGACGGCGGCGCGTCGCAGCGCGCGTAATACAGGCCCTTGCCGTCCGCCGTGAAGGCGGGCGACGAGAATTTGACCCACTTGAGGAGGTCGCCCGTGTCACGCCCGGTCCCGACGTCGAGGACGTGCCACTCCTGCCAGTCCGACCCGCCCGACGCGACCGCGTACGCGAGGCTCCTTCCGTCGCGGGAGACCGACCACCCGGCGACGGCCACGGTTCCGTCCTTCGAAAGGCGGTTCGGGTCCAGCAGGGCGCGGGGCGTGGCGCCCTCGCGGTCGAGGACGTAGAGAACGGCCTGGTTCTGGAGGCCGTCGTTGTGGGAGTAGAAGAGGCGTCCGCCTTCCCTGACCGGTGTCGAGAAGCGCTCGTAATTCCAGAGCTTCGTGAGCCGCTCGCGGATCGCGGTGCGCGCGGGAACGGCGTCCAGAAACGCGCGCGTCATCGTGTTCTCCGCGTCGATCCACGCGCGCGTGGCAGGTGCGTCCGGGTCCTCGAGCGGGCGGAATGGATCGCTGACCAGGGTTCCGTGGTAGTCGTCGACCTGCGAGGCGCGCGGCGCCTTCGGATAAGCAGGCCGTGAGGGGGCGTCTGCTGCCCCGGCTCTCCATGTCGCGGAAAGGCCGAGGGAGAGGCAAAGCGCGAGGGTCCTGAATCGGGCTTGATGCATCTGCGAGATCCTATCGTGACGCCCCGGGCGGTACGATCCCCGGCCATGCCTCGAACGATCTCGATTCACAAGTTCGGAGGGACGTCGCTGGGCGATGCGTCCCGCATCCGCAACGCCGCGAGCCTCCTCGCCTCCGCGCAAAGGAGGCGTCCCGTCGTGGCGGTCGCCTCGGCCATGGGAGGCGTGACCGACGTTCTCCTCCAGGCGGCGCGGGATGCCGAGCGCGGCCGCATCGGCCTCGCGCGCAAAGCCGTCGACGCGCTGAACGCGCGGCACGCCGCCGCCGCCAAAGAGCTCGGCGTGCGCTTCGAGGCGGCGCCGCTCCGCGAGCTCGGTGCCGCGCTGGAAGGCGTGGCTCTCCTGCGCGAGCGCACGGCCCGCGTCACCGACCTCGTCTCCTCGTTCGGGGAGCGCCTGTCGGCGCCCCTCCTCGCGGCTGCGCTGGCGAGCGCGGGCGTCCCGGCGCGCGCCGTCGACGCCCGTGAGCTGCTCGTCACGGACGACCGCCACGGCGCGGCCACGTGCGACCGGAAAAGGAGCGACCCCCGCGTGCGACGCAAGCTCAGGCCGATCCTTTCGGCCGGGGTCCTGCCCGTCGTGACCGGCTTCATCGCACGGAGCGTGAAAGGCGAGACGACGACGCTCGGCCGTTCGGGCTCGGACACGACGGCCGCCCTCCTCGGGGCCGCGCTTCTCGCCCGTGAGGTCGTGATCTGGACGGACGTGGACGGCGTCCTTTCGGCCGATCCACGCCTCGTCAAGGGGGCCCGCCTTCTCCCGCGCCTTTCCTACCGCGAGGCCGCGGAGATGACGTACTTCGGCGCGAAGGTCCTGCACTTCCCGGCCGTCCTCCCGGCGATCGCCGAGGAAATCCCGCTCGTCATCCGCAACTCGTTCCGGCCGGAGATCCGGGGCACCACGATCGCGTCGAAGGGCGACGGGACCGCCGGGATTCGCGCCGTCACGGCAGTTCCGGGGATGTGCCTCCTTTCGCTCGACGGGCGCGGAATGACGGGCGTCCCGGGCATCGCGGCCCGCGTGTTCTCGGCCACGGCCAGGCTCGGCGTCTCGGTCGTCATGTTTTCCCAGGCGTCCTCGGAGCAGAACATCGCGCTCGTCATCCCGGACGGCGACCGGGCGCGCACGGTCGCCGCGCTCGAGCAGGAATTCCGCTGGGAGCGCCTCACGGGCGCGATCGATTCCGTGAACGCGCGCGCCCCGATCGCGGTCATCGCCGCCGTCGGCGAGGGGATGCGCGGCACGCCCGGGATCGCCGCGAAAGTCTTCGCAGCCGTCGCGCGCGCGAAGGTGAACGTGGAATCCATCGCGCAGGGCTCGTCCGAGTGCAACATCAGCTTCGCGGTAGATGGGAAGGATCGTGACAAGGCCGTCAGGGCGCTTCATCGAGTGGTCGCCATTTGATGCGGAGACCGACGAGGAGCTTGGTTTCACAGAAGGCCGACCGGCTGCGCTCAGGCGCCCGTTCCGTCTTTCCTTCTAAGAAAATTTCTTTCTCGGCCTCTTCCTCTTCGGTCTCCGTCTTCGCTCCGGCCAGTGTCGCGAATTTCGGGGTCGGCTACGACGTCCTCGGTGCCGCGCTGGACGGGCCGGGCGACACGCTCACCGCGCGCCTCACGCGCGCGCCGGGCGTGAGGGTCGCCTCGATCTCGGGCGACGGCGGGCGGCTGCCGTTGGATGCGCGGCTGAACACGGCGGCGGTTTCGGCCGCCGCCGTCCTCGCGAAGCTCGCCGGCCGCAGAGGCAGCGGACGCCGGCTCGGAATCGAGCTGACTCTCGACAAGGGCCTGCCGCTCTCGAGCGGACTCGGCTCCTCGGCGGCCTCGGCCGCCGCGGGCGCCTACGCCGCCGGCCTTCTTCTCGGGGAGAGAGACCGCCTGGAGCTCCTCGGCGCGGCGCTCGAGGGGGAGCGCGCGGCCGACGGCTCGTGGCACGGCGACAACGTGTTCGCCGCGCTCCTCGGAGGGTTCGTCCTCGTGCCGTCCTCCGATCCCGGCGGCACCCTCGCCCCGGTTTCGCTCCGCTTCCCGCCGCGCGTCCGCATCGTCGTCGTGATCCCGGCTCTCGAGCTGCCCACGCGCCGTTCGCGCGGGGTTCTGCCTCGGAGCATTCCGATGGGCGCGCACACGGCGCACGCCGGCGCGCTCGCCCGCCTCGTCCTCGCGCTCTCCTCGGGGGATCTCGCCGCGGCGGGAGCATGTCTCGTCCAGGACCGGCTCGTGGATCCGAAACGCCTTCCGCTCGTTCGCGGAGGGCGGGCGGCGATCGACGCCCTCCTCGCCGCCGGCGCGTATGGCGCCTGCCTCGCGGGGGCGGGGCCGTCCGTCATCGGCCTCACCGAGGAGTCCAGGGACGCGGAGAGGATCGGTCGAGCCGCGGTTGCCGCGTGGAGGCGCTCGGGAGTCGCGGCGCGCACTCGCGTGCACCGCATCGACCGGCGCGGCACGAGGCTCACCGGGGCGCGCGGGTGAGCGGACTCTCGAAGATCCGGTGCCTCGCCTGCGGAGCGAGCTTCCCGCTTTCCGGAGCGCCCATCGCCTGCAACGCCTGCGGCGGCCTTCTCGACATCGTCTCCGAGCTCCGCGCATTCGGGCGAACCGGCGAGACGTGGCGGGAGCTCTTCGACCGGCGGCGGGCGGCCGCGCCCTCGGAGGCGACGCGTCCGTTCGAGACGAGCGGCGTCTGGCGTTTCCGCGAGCACGTCCTCCCGGATCTTCCGGAGAGCGCCATCGTGAGCAAGCCCGAGGGCGCCACGCGGCTCTACGCGGCCGGCGCGCTCGGCGAGGAGCTCTCCTTCTCGCGGCTTTTCGTCAAGCACGAAGGGGAGAACCCGACGCTCTCCTTCAAGGACCGCGGCATGACCGCGGGCGTCTCCTGGGCGCGGACCTCGGGCTTTTCGACCGTGGCGTGCGCCTCGACGGGCGACACGTCTGCGGCGCTCGCCGCCTACGCCGCCGCCGTGCCCGGCATGCGCGCGGTCGTTCTGCTGCCGGACGCGAAGATCACGGACGAGCAGCTCGGTCAGGCGCTCGCGTATGGAGCGACGACGCTCGGCCTCGACACGGACTTCGACGGCTGCATGCGCCTCGTCGGCGAGCTGACCGCCGCGCGTCCCGTCGCCCTTCTGAACTCGAAGAACCCGGTGCGCATCGAGGGGCAGAAGACGATCGGCTGGGAGATCGTCCAGGATCTCGGCTGGCGCGTGCCGGACTGGATCGTCGTGCCGGTCGGGAACGCCGGCAACGTGTCGGCGATCGGCAAGGGCCTGAGGGAGTGGCTCGACCTCGGCATCATCCCGAAGAAGCCGCGCTTCGCGGGAGTCCAGGCCGCGGCCGCGGATCCCTTCTACCAGTCGTACCGGAAGGGGTTCACAGAGCGCGTCACCCGCGTCGCCGGCGAGACGGCGGCCTCGGCCATCCGCATCGGCGCCCCCGTGTCCCATCCGAGAGCCGAGCGCGAGATCCGCTTCTTCGACGGCGTCGTGGAGAGCGTGACGGAAGTCGAGCTGCTCGACGCGTTCGCGCTCGCGAACCGCCACGGCCTCGCGATCTGTCCGAACTCGGCCGTCGCGCTCGCGGGCGCCGCGAAGCTGCGGCAGGCGGGCGCGATCCGCAAGGACGACCTCGTCGTCGTCGTCGCGACGGCGCACGCGCTGAAGTTCTCCGGGGCGATGTCCGCGTATCACCGCGGCGGCGGCCGACTCGCGAACCCGCCGCGCCGCCTCCCGGCGACGCTCGCCGCGATCCTCGAGGTGTTGGATACACCGGTTGGCGTCTAGGTTCCTGGCGTATGAGGCGCGCCCTTCTTTGGCGCGTGCGAAGCGCGCGGCGCGCAAGCCTAGCCGGCGGACGGGCTCTCGCGCGAGTAGCTGCGGATGAGCATCAGAGTCGTCGTGCCGATCTCGAATTCCGAGCGATTGTCGAGCTCGGAGCGGGTGACGCGCTGGTCGTTCACGTACGTGCCGTTCGTGGAGTTGAGATCCACGACGAAGACGTGCTCGTCCATGACCTCGATGGCCGCGTGCTGGCGCGAGCATTGAATGTCGGCGACGATGATGTCGGCGTTCGCCCGGCCGATCACGACACGCGCCTTCTCGATCTCGAAGATCCGGCCGGAGTCGGGCCCCGAGATGCAGGCGAGGGAAAGGCGCTGGTCGGTCGGGAGGCGCAACGGGCGCGTCGCGTGTCGGCCCGCACCCGGCACCGGCACCCGGTCCGTCGTGGTCGCGGCGCTCCCTCCGATCGGCCCCGTGCCTTCGGCGGAAGCCGGCACCGCGTTCGCGGCCTCCGGTGGGGTCGCCAGCGAGGGAACGACGCGCGAGGGCGCCCCCGGAATCCCGGCGGGGGGCTTGCGCTTCTTGGCCTCCGTGAGCGCGGTTTCATCGAGCGCGAACTCGTCGCGGGAAGGGTCCGCCGCGGAACGGATCGCCGAAACGGGGAGAGGCCCCGGGATTGCCGGGTTCCGGATCTCGAACACGGCCGTGCACTTCGTGCACTTGATTTTCTTCACCGCCGCGCCGCCGAAGCGCGACTCGTCGTAATGGTAACGAGCCTGGCACGACGTGCACTGGATGATCACGTGACGAGACTCCCGCCCGATCGGACGTTTCGTGCCATTAGAGCGTGTCCCGCTTCGCCGATCAAGCCCGTACGGCCTCCCGGGCACGCTCCACGGCTCGCGGGACCACCTCGAGAAGCCGGTCGACGTCCTCTTCGCCCGAGGTCCGCCCGAAGGAGAACCGGACCGTCGCGCGCGCGTCGGCGGGCGAAAGGCCGAGGGCGAGGAGGACCCGGCTCGGGGACGTCGTGCCCGCGTGGCAGGCCGAGCCGGCCGAGACCGCGATCCCCTCGAGGTCGAGGGCTGCGACGAGCGTCTCGGCCTCCGAGCCCGGGAAAAGCGCCGAGGTCGCCGTCGAAAGGCGCGATCCGCCGGCGGCGTTGATCTTCACGTCCGGGACGCGGGCGAGAAGGCCGGCCTCGAACCGGTCCCGGAGGGCGGAGAGTCTCGCCGCCTCGGAGGAAAGGTGGGCCGACGCGAGTCGGATGGCCGAACCGAGACCGACGATGGCCGCGACGTTCTCGGTTCCGCCGCGCCGTCCCCGCTCCTGCCCGCCGCCGGCGGCGAGCGGCTGCACGCGGACACCCGTGCGCACGAAGAGCGCGCCGGCCCCCGCCGGACCGCCGAACTTGTGGGCGGTGAGCGCGAGGAAGTCGACGCCCAGCGCCCGCACGTCCACCGGGATCTTTCCGACCGCCTGGACGGCGTCCGTGTGGACGACGGCGCCCGCGGCCCGCGCCCGCGCCGCGAACTCGGCGAGAGAGTCGAAGATCGCCCCCGTCTCGTTGTTCGCGAGAAGGGCGGACACGAGCGCCGTCCGCTCGTCGAAAGCGGGTGAGGGCCCGGCCGCAGGGACGCCTCGTGCGTTCACGGGAAGCTCGAGAGGCTCGAAACCGTCCGCGCGCAGGGAAAGAGCGGCCTCCCGAACGGCCGCGTGCTCGGCCGCGGTGAAGGCCACTCGCGTGCGCGACGGATCCGTCTCGCGCGCGGCGCGCGCGCCTCCCCGCACGGCGAGGTTATCGGCCTCGGTGCCTCCGGACGTGAAGACGATCTCGGGAGGCTCCGCTCCAAGGACCCGCGCCACCTCGACGCGGGCGGCTTCCACCGCCTCCCGGGCCGCACGACCCGGACCGTGGGCGGAGGATGGGTTCGCGACCATGCCCTCCAGCCAGGGCCGCATGACCTCGAGCACTTCGGGGTCGAGAGGCGTCGTGGCATGGTGGTCGGCGTAGACCCTCTGGGCGTCGGCGTTCAAGAAAGGGGACCTCCGGACGGCCGATTGTAGGGTCGTACGGGGTCGGAGAGACCGATCGCGCCGGGTTCGCTCCTCCGGGAGGACGTTTGAGACCTGGAATCTGTCTTGCCTGCAGATTGCCAGGGAGAGGCTTGCCGGCACAGAATGGGAGCCTCGGCGGAGGTCGGGAGAATGCGGTCGGGCAGGAGGTTCCTGGGAGTCGTCGTCCTCCTTGCCGCCGCGCGCGCGGGTGCCGACAACCCCGCCCCGGCTCCGGCCGCGGCGCCCGCTCTGCCGACGCCGCCGCCCCTCGTCGCCGTGAGTCCGCCCGCGCCCGCCCCCCAGGCGGCTCGCGGTCCCGAGGCGCTCAGGCTCTTCGGCCGTCTCGACGACGACCGCTCGGCGGTCTACATCGCGTCGGGTCCGCCGGACGCCCGCGTCACCGTGCGCTGTCCGGACTCGCTCCGGACGCTCGAGGTCTGGACCTATCTCGAGCACCCGACTCTCGGAAAGAACGCGCGCGTCCTCTTCTATCCCGAGTCGCCGACCGGCTCGTATCGGTACTGGACAGTTCTCGAGGGTGAGCCCGTCCTCCTCCCGCCGTCGGCGAAGGAGAACCTGGCGGCGCTCGAGGCCGATCGCGGAGCCTGCGCCGACGCGCTCCTCGTCGTCTCGACGGTCAAGGACATCTCGCGGCGGCAGGGCGACAACAACGGCGGCCTCGCCGAGCGCGGGGCCCTCGCCGTGCCGCGCGTCCTTCCTCCGGCCGGCGCGAAACCGGAAGCGCCGGCGCCCCAGCTCGTCTCGAACAAGCCGCTCACGGGCAAGGAGCGCAAGAAGCTCACGCACGACCTGCCGGAGAAGTACCGCCAGTTCCTCGAGGACGTCGAGCCGATCATCACGGACGTCGAGCGGGACACCCTGCTCAAGCTCGGCGAGGACTACCAGCGCGAACATTTCATCGACGACTTCTGGAAGCGCCGTTCACTGGCGCCGGACGGCATTCGCATCGCGTTCCGCGACATCTACGAGCTGCGACTCCAGCAGGTCAAGGAGCGATTCCGGAACGCGAACACGGACCAGGGTCGCATCTTCCTCGTGAACGGGCCGCCGGACGGCGTGCGCAAGATCGACTGCCAGGACATCTACTGGCCGATCCAGCTCTGGTACTACGAACGGCTCGAGTCCTTGCGCCTCTCGAAGGTCATCCTCCTCTTCTACCAGCCATTCGGGGCGGGAGATTACCGGCTGTGGACGCCCCTGGACGGGCCCCAGGCGGTCGTCGCGGGCGGCCTCCCGGGCGGAATCGGAGCCAATGCCTCGCGGCGCGTGGACTTCAGCCGCTGCGCGGAGTCGCGTGACGTGCAAGCGGCGCTCAGCGCGGTCTCGGCCACGTTCGGGTCGACAGGCGCGCTGAAGCTCTCCTACGACATCCGCCAGGGCCCCAAACCCGACGTCGAGGGCGCGGACCACATCCTCCAGATGACGACGGACTTGCAGGCGGGCGCGGTGACGCTCCCGGTGCAGCGCGTCTTCCGGTTCCCGGAAGCCATCGGCAGCCGGATGCGCATGGAGCTCGCGGTGCTCCTCGAGCGCGACTCGCTCACGAAGAAGCAGATCGGGGAGGAGACGTTCTTCGACGTGGACGTCGTCGGAGAGGTCGTTCGCGACGGCCGGCTCATCGACAACTTCCGCTATCGGTTCGACTTCCCGGCCTCCACGATCAACGGCCCGTTCGTACCGCTCACGATCGAGCGCGACCTGTATCCCGGCGAATACCGCCTCAAGGTGAAGGTCGCCGACGCGAACCGCAACTCCGCCGCGCTCATCAGCGAGAAGCTCAGGGTTCCCGACACGCCCGACGCGACGCTCTCGCCCGAGGAGAAGGCCGCACGGGAGGCCGCGAAGAAGGCCGTGACCGAGCTCGTCGAGAACAGCGGACCTAAGGGCTCGCTCTCGCTCATCCCCATCGCCCGCGAGATCGCGACGGGCCTCATCCGGTTCGAGACGCGCGCCTCGTCGAACGACATCTCGTTCACCGAGTTCTACCTGAACAACACCCGGGTGGTCACGAAGCGGAGGCCTCCCTTCTCGGCGGATCTCGACCTCGGCGAGCTTCCGCGCAAGCACATCGTCAAGGTGATCGGCTATGCGAAGGATGGAAAGCCGATCGCACAGGACGAGGTCATCCTCAACGAGGGCCGGGAAGCCTTCCGCCTGCGCATCACGGCTCCCGCGAAGGGCGCGAAGCTCGAGGGGCCGACGCGCGTCGTCGCCGACGTCGCCGTGCCCGAGACGAGAAAGCTCATGCAGGTGGAGTTCTACGTGAACGACCGGCGGTCCGCCGTCCTCTTCCAGGAGCCGTTTCAGCAGCTCGTCGACGTTCCGAAGAGCAAGGAGCTCGGCTTCCTGCGCGTCGTCGCGACGCTCGACGACGGAACCTCGACGGAGGACGTCCGCTACTACAACGCGCCGAAGTATCTCTCCGAGGAGAACGTCAAGGCCATCGAGCTCTACACGAGCGTCTTCAGCAAGGGGAGGCCGGTCACGGGCCTCTCGAAGGAGAACTTCGCGGTCTTCGAGGACACCGTGCCGCAGACGGTGGACGCCTTCGAGGTCGTCACGAATCTGCCGCTCTCGCTCGGGATCGGAGTCGACACGTCGGGCTCGATGGAAGAGTCCATCGTCGAAGCGCAGAAGGCCGCCGTCGAGTTCCTGAAGGACGTCATGACGAAGCGAGACCGCTCGTTCCTCGTCACGTTCGACAACGAGCCGCAGCTCGTCTCACGCTTCACGACGGATCGCGACCGGCTCGCGCAGGCGCTCGCGGGGCTGCGCGCCCAGGGCTCGACCGCGCTCTGGGACGCGCTCGTGTACGGCTTGTACCAGTACCAGGGCACCAGGGGGCGGAAG
>DATIFW010000041.1:0-6505 GCA_035455045.1 Thermoanaerobaculia bacterium
GAGAGACGACCGTGAGGCAGACCCCGGAAACCGCGACGCTCTCTCCGACGGCCACGTCCGAGAAGGTCGCCGGACGCACGACCGCGAGAACGGCGCCCGACGCGCCGGACCGGAGCGACACGACGCGGGCGACGGCCGACACGAGACCGGTGAACATCCCGCGATCCTACCCGACGGTGAAACCCGGCACGATTCGCGCCGACAGGCGCAGATCGGCTCCGATACGGACCGCGTCGAGGTCTGCGAGGCGGCAGGCATCTCCGAGACGGGCGGGCCCCTCACCCGCGAGCGGCGAGCGGGCGCCGGCGCCGCCCACGAGAAGCGGCGCGACATAGGCGGTCACGCGGTCGACGAGACCCGCCTTCAGGAACGAGGCGGCCGTCACTCCTCCGCCTTCGACGAGCAGGGAGCGCACCTCGAGGGCGTGGAGCGCGCCGAGGAGCGCCTGCAGGTCCACGCCGCCTCCGGCCGCCGGCCGGGAGAAGACCTGAACGCCGCGTTCGAGGAACGGCGTGAGGCGAGGATCGCCGGACGGCACGGCGGTGACGAGCCAGACCTCGCCTCCCGCCGCGGAGAACACGCGGGCCGTGGCGGGCACACGGAGGGCTCCGTCGAGGACGAGGCGGCGATGCGGCGTGATCGCGGAAGACAGCGCGAGGCGACGGGTCAGGAGAGGGTCGTCCGCGAGGATCGTGAGAGCGCCCACGAGGATCGCGTCGCACTCCTCGCGCAGGCGCAAGGCGTCCCGACGCGCGGCCTCGCCGGTGATCCACTTCGAGTCGCCGCTCCTCGTCGCGATCCGTCCATCCAGGGACGCCGCCCATTTCAGGTGGACGAACGGTCGGCGGCCGCGAATGGCCTTCAGGAACGCTTCATTCAGCGTCTCGGCTTCCTCCGCGAGCGCTCCGACCAACACGTCCACGCCGCGCTCCTTGAGGCGACGAATTCCGCGGCCCGCCGTACGCGGATCGGGATCCTCGATCGAACAGACCACGCGGGAGACCCCGGCCGCGAGCAGCGCCTCCGTGCAGGGAGCCGTGCGGCCGAAATGCGAGCACGGCTCGAGGTTGACGAGCAGCGTCGCGCCCTTCGCGCGTGCACCCGCGGCCGCGAGGGCGATGGCCTCGGCGTGCGGGCCGCCGGCGCGCTCGTGAGCGCCCTCCCCGACCACCTTCCCCTGCGCGTCGACGAGGACGGCTCCGACGCGCGGATTCGGTGACGTCGAAAAGCGCCCGCGTTCGGCGAGCTCGAAGACGCGCCGCCAGAGGACGTCGAGGGGCGAGGTTTCAATCATCCACGAGAGCCCCGGCGAACGCCGCCGCATCGAAGTCCAGCAGGTCCTCCGTCGTCTCGCCCACGCCCACGTATCTGACCGGCAGCGCCAGCTCGCGGACGATCGCCAGGATCACGCCGCCTTTCGCCGTTCCGTCCATCTTCGTGAGCACGAGGCCCGTGACACCCGCGGACTTCGTGAACTCGCGTGCCTGGGCGATCCCGTTCATTCCCGTCACGGCGTCGAGGACCAGAAGGACCTCGTGCGGTGCTCCCGGAATGCTCCGTGCGGCGATGCGGCGGATCTTCGCGAGCTCTTCCATGAGGTTGTGCTTCGTGTGGAGGCGGCCCGCGGTGTCCACGAGAAGGAGGTCGGCCTTGCGTGCGAGCGCGATCGCACATGCGTCGTGGACGACGGCGGCCGGATCGGACCCGGCCTTGTGCTTCACGAGAGGAACGTCGAGCCGGGAGGCCCACACCTCGAGCTGCTCCACGGCCGCGGCGCGGAACGTGTCCGCGGCGGCGAGGACGACCGACTTTCCCGCGGCCACGGCGCGAGAGGCGAGCTTGGCGGCCGTCGTCGTCTTGCCCGTGCCGTTCACGCCCACCAGGAGAATCACGTGGGGAGATCCGGACGCGAGCTCGGGCCCTCGAATGGAGAGCCGCTTTTCCACCTCGGCCTTGAGGACGCGTCTGACGACGTCCTTCTCGGCGGCGTCGCGCCGGCCGGCTTCGGATTTCACGGCCGCGACGAGCTCCTCCGCGGTCTGGGGACCCACGTCGGCCGCGAGAAGACCTTCCTCGAGCGCGTCGAGCGCCGCGGGGTCCGGCTCGAACGTGGCCCGGATCGCCCCCCCCACCTTCGCGAGGAGCTCCGTGTGGGTCATGAAGAGCCCGCGCTTCAGGCGGGCCAAGACAGACTTGTCGCGCTCCTCGTTCGCCATCGAGCTTCGAGACTAGTCAATATGGAACGACCGGTCCAGCTTGCGAGGCCGTAGGTTACGTGAGAGCGCATAGCGACACGCGAGGGAAGACCGGTCGATGAAGAACATGCGATGGTGGGACTGGAGTCGGGCCGAGCCGTTAGTCCGCGAACATGAGCTGATAGCTGCCGATCGCAGCTCCGCCTGCGATGACGACGGCCGCCAGGAGGAGAGCAGCGCGGCCCAGCGGCGAGGACCCTCTCCAGAGGCGCCCCCCCTCCGCGATGGCCTTCCGGAGCTTCGGCTCGATCCAGTCGAGGGCGCGCGCGACGACCAGAAACTCACGCGCCAGGAGCCCGAACCCGATTGCGACCACCAGCATGCCGGGGCCGGGGGCGGGCAGGAGGATGAGCCCGGCGGCGGCGATTGCGAGTCCGATGACGATGGAGACGACCCTTCGCAGGGGGCTCCGGCCCTTCTGTTGGCTCCGGTAATAGCGTTCGAAGCGGTCGCCCGGCTCCCCCCTCTCGAGAAGCCTCCAGCTCCTGCGGAACTCTTTGAAAATCTTCATCGAATCGTGCAGCTCTCCGTGCAGATGA
The DNA here is from genome assembly GCA_035455045.1 of Thermoanaerobaculia bacterium. Taxonomy (GTDB): domain Bacteria; phylum Acidobacteriota; class Thermoanaerobaculia; order UBA5066; family UBA5066; genus Fen-183. The sequence goes on from DATIFW010000041.1 coordinate 2,795, forward strand.
ACTCCATCGCATCTGGGTATGCACGTCTCGTTCCCGCCCCCGGCTGTCCTCGACCGTCAGGAGGGCCGGGGGGATTCACGAGATCTCGGCGACAAGGCGCGCGCGCGCCTCGTCGAGCCGAGGGCGGGCAACGTGCGACTGTCCGCCTTCGTCGAAGACGACCATGACGAAGTAGCCCGCCTTCACGTGAGTCGTGAGAATCCGTCGACCTGCGAAGCGGAACGAGAGGTCGGAGATCTCGCCGAGCCCCGAGCGCTCGGCCGCGCGACGAAGCTCTCCCAGCCACACGGATTGGTAGGCTCCCAGAACCTCCGTCGCGCTCTCTTCGCCTACGCGCGCGATGATCTCGCCCTGCGGGTCGATGAAGGCAGCGCCCAGGGCTCCCGGTGCGTCGAGAAGACCTTCGAGAGCCTCCGCGAATCTCATCGATCGGTCTCCGGCGCCGCGGGTTCGTTCGAGAGGAAGCGGCGCGCACGCCGCCCTTCCTCGCTCTCGGGGGCGGCGCTGACGGTGCGCTGCATGTAACGGAGGGCGAGGTCGCGCCGGCCGCTCGACAAGAGGCAGAGCGCCGCCTGGTAGTTCGCGACCGAATCCCGCGGCTCGTTCTTCAGGACGGAGAGAAAATCCTCGAGCGCGCCTTTCAGGTCGTCGAGCTTCATGCGCGCGAGACCCCTTTCACGAAACGCGCGGTCGTTGTCGGGCGTTTCGGCGAGAGCCAGCGAGAATTCGCGTTCGGCGTCGCGCCACGCCTCGCGCCTCCGGTGCAGGAGGCCGAGGTTGTAATGCGCATTCGCCTTCTCGGAAGTCGGAGGGCCGTCGAGGACGGCCTGAAAGTCGACCTCCGCGTCCCCGAAGTGGCCCGCTTCCATGTGCGCGACCCCACGGTTGTTCCGCGCTTCGACGAACGTGGCATCGAGGTGGAGCGCGTCCGAGAATGCCTTCAGGGCGCCCGGATAGTCTTTCTTGAAGAGCAGCGCGAGGCCGAGCGCGTTCGGAACGCGTGGATCCCGCGGCGAGCTGGTGCGGGCCCTGCGAAGGATCTGAATGGCCTCGTCGGCCCGCCCTTCCCGCAGCATCGAAAGTCCGGCCCGGTAGTCGACGAGGTCGGAGAGGCCGGGGTTCTCCTTCGGAGGTGCCGAGGTGCTCCCGCATCCCGCAAGGCCGGCAGAAAGCGCGAGAAACACTCCCGCGGCGACACACGCGGCCCGGAAGGTCCCCTCCCTCACGCAGAGGCCTTCAGCGGAACCTCTTCCCCGAGGAACTCGAAGTCGCCGGAATTCCATGCCTTGTCGAGCGCGGCGATCACCGCTGGATCGAACGATTTTCCCGCGAAGGAGATGATCTGGGTGATGACGTACGTGAGCGGCATGGCCTTCTGATAGGGACGCGTCGTCGTCATCGCGTCGAACGTGTCCGCCACGGCCACGACCCGCGCGACGAGCGGGATGCCCTCGCCCTTCAGACCGTCCGGGTAGCCGCCGCCCGCCCATTTCTCGTGATGGTGCTTGATGCCCGGAATGACGTCCTTGAGTTGCGGGATCTGGCCCATGATGAGCGCGCCCTTCGCCGGGTGCGTCTTCATGATCTCGAACTCCTCGCTCGTGAGAGCCGTGGGCTTTCTCAGGATGCGGTCGTCGATGCCGATCTTGCCGACGTCGTGGAGCAGCGCGGACAGTCGCACCACGCGCACCTCTTCGGGGGTGAGGTCCATGTGCCGTGCGAGGACCACGGCGTACCGGGCGACCCGCTCGGAGTGGCCGCGGGTGTACGGGTCTTTCGCGTCGATCGCGGCCGCCAGCGTGCGCACGGAGTTGATGAACAGCTCCTGGTTCTCCTTGGCCGCGCGCTTGAGTCGGTCGACCGACTTCTCGATCGAGTCGGACATGGAGTTGAACGTCTCGGACAATTCCGCGAGCTCGCGCACGCCGCGGACCTCGACCCTCTGCTTGAAATTGCCCTCTGCGATGGAACTGACCTTCTCGACCAGCTCGACCAGCGGGTGCGCAAGCAGGCGCGCCGCCACCAACGCGACGAGGCCGGCGAACGCCAGCGAGAACACGGCGAGAAGAGAAGAAGCCTTCTGCATCTGCGCGACGGACGCGTAGGCGGCCGCCTCGTCCTTCTCCACGATGACGCCCCAGTCCGGCGTCGGGATCGTCGCGAGCGTGCCGAGGACACGCCGCGCCGTCTTGCCCTCGCCCCGCATGTACGACTTCGTGATCCGGACCGGATGAGCGATGAACTCGCTCACGAGATCGAGGTGGTGAACGTCCTTCGAGCGGAAGGCCGAGGCATCGCTCGACAGGATGAGCGTGCCGGACCGGTCGACGATATAGGCGAGGACGCCGCTCTGCCCCGCGTCGTCGAGCTTCGTCTTGATGAACTTGAGGGATAGCAGCGCCTCGACCACGCCGATCGGCTGCTGGCCCTCCGCCGGCCGCACGGGCACCGCGAGAACGAGCGCGCCGTCCTGAAGGGACTTGGGGAAGATCGGGTCCGCCACGTAGGAGTCGCCCCGCATCGCGGCGTTGTAAGCCTGGCTGAGCGGCCGCTCCACGTCCGGATCGAGTGTCGCCGAGTCGGCCGCCGATGCGACGCCGTCGCGATCGAGAGCGCGCAGCACCGGGAAGCTCGACTCCGCGTCGGCGTACTCGCGCAGGAGCTGCTTCTTCGAGAGGTAGAAGAAAGGATCCGTCGACATCGAGCTCGCGAGCCGGATCCCGTCCGCGATCTTCTTGAGCTGCGACTGGGCATTCGTGATGTAGGTGTCGAAGCTCTCGGCCAGCGTCACGGAGCTGTTCTTCAGGTACTTCTTCTCGGCCGTTTCGAGGGCGTCCCGGTTGATCCGGATGAGGTTGAAATGCAGGAGAGCGAGCGGGACGATCGAGACGAGAACGAGCGCGGCGAGCAGCGCCGTCACGATCCTCAGGCGGGGAACCCGGGCAACACCCATCCGACCCTATTGTAACGCGCAAGAACGCCCTCGAAAGCCTCCAGGAGCTCGGCCGCTTCGGCGCGCACGAGCACGGTCTTCCCGGGTCGCGAGAGGGCGACGGCCCTGAGCCCGAGCCGGTCGGCTTTCTTGTCGGCCCGGAGAAGCGCGGCGACGCCGCGCACCGCCGAGATGGAGAGTCGGGGCGGCCGGACGAGGCGGACGACGCGCTCCGCGAGCACCACGGACGTCCTTCGCGGGAGCCCCGCGCGCGACACCGACAGGCGCAGCGCCGCGAGCAGTCCCCAGGCGACGGCTTCCCCGTGCTCGAGTCGATGTCCCGACGCCGTCTCGAGGGCGTGACCCACGGTGTGGCCGAAGTTCAGCGCCGCTCTCTCTCCCGTTCGCTCGAACGGATCGCGCGCCACCGCCCGCGCCTTCGCGCGCAGGGATCGGTGCACGGCCTCGGCGACGGCGGCCGGTTCGCGGGCGGAGAGAGGCGCCTGGAGACGCGCCATCGCGCGGTGGAAGCCCGCATCGAGCATCGAGGTCTTGACGACCTCCGCGAGCCCGGACCGGAACGCGCGGAGCGGAAGCGTCTCGAGCGTCGACGTGTCGACGGCGACGAGGCGGGCCGGATGGAACGCTCCCGCGAGATTCTTCCCGGAGGGAAGGTCCACGGCCGTCTTGCCGCCGAGCGCGCTGTCGGAAGCGGCGAGGAGCGTCGTCGGGGCCTGCACGACGGGCACGCCGCGGAGCGCGAGAGCGGCCGCCAATCC
>DATIFW010000042.1:0-4035 GCA_035455045.1 Thermoanaerobaculia bacterium
GGGCCTCGCCCGCCATTTCCCGGACGCGAAGACGGTGCTCGTGAACAGCGACGGCGGCTCGACCGACGGGACGCGCGACGTCGTCGTGAAGACGGAGCTCGGCGACCTCACCGAGATTCTCGTGGACGCGGTTCCGGCCTCGCCGCTTTCGCGCATCGTCACGCCGTATTCCGGGCTGCCGGGCAAGGGGAGCGCGCTTCGCACGATCTTCCGGATCGCGGCCGAGCTGGAGGCTTCGGCGTGCTGCGTCGTCGACAGCGATCTGCGCAGCATCACGCCGGAATGGGTCGAGCTCCTGCTGAGTCCGGTTCTCGACCACGGCTACGGGTTCGTGGCACCTCTCTACGCGCGGCACCGTTACGACGGCACGATCACGAACACGATCGTGTATCCGCTCACGCGCGCGCTCTACGGGCACCGGGTCCGGCAGCCCATCGGCGGCGATTTCGGCTTCTCGGGCAGCCTCGCGAAGCGGTTCCTGGAATACGAGGGATGGGAAGGCCCCGTGGCGAGATACGGCATCGACATCTTCATGACGACGACGGCGCTCGCCGAGAACCACCGGGCGTGCCAGTCCTTCCTCGGCGCGAAGCTTCACGATCCGAAGGACCCGGGGGCCGACCTCCAGGACATGCTCGTCCAGGTCGTCTCGACGCTCTTCGACCTGATGGGTCGTTACGCGGACGTTTGGAAGGGAGTCAAAGGCTCCCAGGACCTCCGGACCTTCGGCCTCCCTTACGCGGTCGGATTGGAGCCGGTGCCCGTCAGGATCGACCGGCTGGTCTCGATGTTCCGGCAGGGCGCGGCCGAGCTCGAGTCCGTCTGGAAGAGCTTCCTGCCGGAGGATGTCCTGCACGGCATCCGGGAGGCTGCGGCGCGCGTCCCGCCCTCGCTTTCCGACGAGCTGTTCGTGAGGATCATCTACGGCGCGGCGGCGGGGTACACCCGGAAGAGCCTGCCCAGGGAAACGCTCATCCGGTCGTTGGTGCCCCTCTACCTGGGCAAGGTGGCGACGTTCGTGGAGGAGACGCGCGAGGCGGAGGCTTCAGACGCGGAAGCGCGACTCGAGACGCTCGCGCGCGTCTACGAGAGCGAGAAGACATCCTTGGTCTCGGCCTGGGACGGCAGGAAGAGAGAAGAGACGAACCCCTGAAGGAGGTCCGTGATGCTCGAGAACCTCGGAAGGCAGATCGGCGACGCGTTTCTGAGACTGGGGGAGGCCTTTCTCTCGGTCATCCCCGCGTTCGTGGTCCTCGTGGGCGCCCTCCTCGTCGGGCTCGTCGTGGGGGTCCTCATCCGGCTCGGGTTGAACCTCGTCTTCCGGATGGCGCGGGGAGGCGATTCGAGCCCGCTCCTGCGTGCCGCCGGGTTGAAGACGGCGCCGTCCTCGCTGGCAGCCGGCATCTCCTTCTGGGCGGCCGTCCTCGTGGCGCTCGCGGTGGGCGTGAACGCTCTCGAGCCGGGAGCCCTCCGGAACGTGCTCGCGGACGTCGTCGCGTTCCTGCCGCGGCTCCTCATGTCCGTGCTCATCGTCCTCGTCGGGTTCGGTCTCGCCGCGCTCGCGCGTCGGAGCGTCCTCCTGGCGGCCGTCAACTCCGGCCTGCCCTGGGCACGCGCGGGCTCGCGCCTCGTCCACGCCGCGGTTCTCGTCTTCTTCGTGTCCATGTCCCTCGACAACCTCGGCGTGGCCCGGTCGATCCTCGTGGCGGCGTTCTCGATCGTGGCGGGCGGCCTGGTCCTCGCGCTCGCGCTCGCCTTCGGTCTCGGCGCGCGCGACCTCGCGAAGGGTTATCTCGAGAAGCGCCTGCGCGCGGAGGAGGAGGACAGCGGCATCCACCACGTCTGAGGACGAGAGCCGGAGCGGCCAGCGCCCTCTCAGGACTTCAGGACGCCGCCCTCGGTCGCGATCGCCTCCAGGAGCTGGTCTCCCGCGTCCGGGATGGCGGCGAGAACCCGGGCCCAGTTCGGAATGAGCGGAACGCCGAGCGGGTCGAGGTGGAACTGCTCCACGCCGGCCTTGAGCGCCTTCGCGAACGTTGCCACCGCCGACTCCTCCTCGTGGCGCTGGAAAACGAGCCCGTTGAAGCGCGCGAGAGAGTAGTAGTCGTTGAGCGCGTCCTCGGCGCGGCGCTGGTACGAGGCCAGGAGGGACTTCAGGGCGCCCTCCGAAAGCACGACGTCCGCGGCCGCGAGCGTGCGGAGCAGGTGCTTGGCGATGTCGCAGGCCATGCGGTGCAGTCCGCTGTTCGGGTCGTCGGGCGAGAGGGCCTGGTGCTTGTGGTCGTACTGGTCGGCGAGGTCGATCTGGCAGACCCGCCGCGGCGCGCTGTGACGGAAGACCTCCGAGAGGACGCCGATCTCGAGCCCCCAGTCCGCCGGCACGCGGACCTGGCGCGCGAGGTCCGCCGACAGCGCGAATTCACCCGCGAGCGGATAGCGGAAAGACGACAGGAACTCGAGATAAGGATGCGATCCCAGAAGCGCCCGCAGGGCCGAGAGGAGCGGCCAGACGAAAAGGCGCACGACACGCCCGTTGAGGCGGTCGGTGAAACGCGCGTAGTAGCCCTTGCAGAAGTCGAAGTTGTAGATCGGGTTGACGAGCGGGTAGAGGAGCCTCGAGAGCGAGGCCCGGTCGTAGTCGATGACGTCGGCGTCCTGGAGGGCGATGTGCTCGATGTTCCCGAGCGCCAGCAGGTATCCGAAGGCCATCCAGCAGGCCCGGCCCTTGCCGCGTTCCCCGAGCTTGAGGTCGCTCCCTTCCAGCTTCGCGAGGAGAGCCGTCACGCCCGGGCCGTCGTTCCAGAGGACGACCGTGCGCACCTTCATCCTCTTGAAGTACTCCAGCGCGCCGCGGTATCCCGCTTCGTCGGCGCGGTCGAGCGAGATCACGACCGTGTCGAGATAGGCGAGCTGGGAGACCTCGTCGCAGATGCGCGCGAGCGCGGGCCGCTCGAGCTCGCTGACGAGGCAGGGAATGAGAAGCGCGGCGCGCGCGCGCCGCGTGGTGCGTGCGATGGCCTCGTCCAGCTCCTGGGTCGGCCGGCTTCTGAAGCGTGTCAGCGTCGTGATCGAGCCGGCCTGGAAGAAATCGCTCATGGGATGGCGAACATACCGCTGGAAGAGGGCCGTGGCTAGCCCGCGAGAACAACTGGTTCGTTGGCGAGAACGCCCTCCCACTTCGCGACGATCGTCGGGCGCGAAGCGGACGTGGCCTCGGTAAGATCCGCAAATGGCCAAAGCCGAACGAAGAGCGGTGCCGCTCCATGCCAGGATCCTTCTCGGGCTCGTCGCAGGGGCCCTGGCGGGGGGGCTCGCGAACGCGGGCGGCGGCGAGAGCGCTCCGTGGCTCAAGTGGGCCGTGGACCAGCTCACGGAGCCCGTGGGCCAACTCTTCCTCCGGCTCCTCCTTCTTCTCGTCGTCCCCCTCGTCTTCTCGTCGCTGACGCTCGGGGTCGCCGGCATCGGAGACATCCGCAAAATCGGCCGGGTCGGGATCAAGAGCTTCGCCTACACGCTCGTCGTCTCGGCGATCTCGGTCGTGATCGGACTCGTGCTGGCGAATACGATAAAGCCCGGCAAGAGGCTCGACCCCACGGTCAGCCAGCGGCTCCAGGAGCGCTATGCCGCGGACGCCCAAAAGACGGTTGCGAGGGCGACGGCGGCGGAGAAGCAGCCGGAAGCGCCGCTCCTGACCGTCGTCAAGACGATCGTGCCGACGAACATCATCGGTTCGGTCGCAAAGGAGCCGCCGGACATGCTCGGGCTGATGTTCTTCGCGCTCTTCTTCGGGATCGCGCTGACGCTGGTCGGCGAGGCGAAGACGCGACCGCTCCTCGGGACGCTGGAGGGAGTCTACGAAGCCGTCGTGAAGTGCATCGAGCTCGTCATGCGGCTCGCGCCGTACGCGGTCTTCTGCCTCCTCTTCACGATGACCGCGCGCTTCGGCTTCGGGCTCCTTCTGAGCCTCGGCTGGTTCATCGCGACGGTCCTGTTGGGGCTCGCCATCCACATGTTCGTCGTTTACTCGCTCTCGGT
>DATIFW010000043.1:0-3257 GCA_035455045.1 Thermoanaerobaculia bacterium
CTCGCCTCTCCGGGCGAGGTCGAACTGCACCTCTGCACGCGCGGCGCGCCCGCGGAGGCCGAAGAACGTCTCGCGGAAATGGAAGCCGACTTCGTGCGAGTCTTGGCTCACCGCATTCACGGGCGCGGCGACGAGTCACTCCCGGCGAGCATCGGGCGTCTCCTCGCAGCCGCGGGAAAGACCCTGGCGCTCGCAGAATCGTGCACGGGGGGTCTCGCGTCGACGCTTCTGACGGACGTGCCGGGATCGAGCGCCTACTTCCTCGGATCGGTCGTCTCCTACGCGGATTCGGCGAAGGAGAGCATGCTGGACGTTTCGCCGGTCACTCTTCGGAATCACGGCGCCGTTTCCGCGGAGGCTGCGCGGGAAATGGCTCGAGGCGCGCTCACCCGGTTCGGCTCGGATCTCGCCGTGGCCGTCACCGGAATCGCCGGCCCGGACGGCGGCTCGGAGGAGAAGCCGGTGGGCACGGTGTTCTTTGCGCTCGTCGACCGCGGCGGGCGCGAGTCGGTCAAGAAACGACTGTACGGCGGGGACCGCGCGATCGTTCGGCGTGCCTCCGCGATGTTCGCGCTCGAGATGATCCGCCGCTTTCTGACGGAGGTCCCGTGAGAGTCTTCCTCGCGGTCCCCTCGGATCCCCTCTGGGTAGACAGCGCGCGCGGGCTCGTGGAGACGCTCCGGAAGGACCTGCCGCGCGCTTCGTGGACCCGGGCGGAGAGCTGGCACGTGACGCTTCTCTTTCTCGGGGACGTCGACGAAGGGTTCGTCGGCCGGTTCGCCGAGGCCGTCGCACACACGGTCTTCGAGGCGGAGGCCGGAGAAATCCAGGCGGGCCCGCCGGCCGTCTTTCCGGAGCGCGGCCGTCCGCGGGTGCTCGGCGTCGGTTTTGAGCCCGCGCCCGGCGTCGAGTCCATGAGCCGCCTCGCCGGCGCCGCGAAGCACACCGCGCTGCAGCTCGGATGGAAGGAGGAGAGCCGCCGGCCGTTCCATCCCCACGTGACGTTCGCCCGGATTCGCGAACCCTGGCCCGCGTCCGCCGTGAACGAGTACCGCCACGCCGTCGAGGGCTGGGCTTTCCCGTCCTGGTTCGCCCGCTCCTGCGTTCTCTTCGAAAGCCGTCTCGAGCCGTCCGGTGCCGTACACACGCCGCTTCACGAATGGACGTTCCAGGGCGGCCCTCGCGGAGTCCGGGCGTGACGGTCCCTCCGGCCGCTCTCGTCGTCGTCGGCTACCTTCTCGGCTCGATCTCCTTCGCCGTGCTGCTCGTGCGGGCCGTGCGCGGGACGGATATCCGTACCGTCGGGTCGGGCAACGCCGGAGCGACGAACGTGCTCCGCGCCCACGGGAAGAAGCTCGCACTTCTCGTCGCGCTCCTCGACGTCGGGAAAGGCGCCGCGGCCGTTGCCCTGATGCGTCTCGTGACGACCGATCCATTCTGGGCCGCCGCAGCCGGCGTCGCGTCCGTTCTCGGACACGTCTTTCCGATCTTCTATGGTTTTCGCGGAGGAAAGGGGGTGGCGACGGCGATCGGCGCCTTCCTGGTTCTCGCACCCGTTCCGCTCCTCTGCAGCCTCGCCGTGTTCGTCGTCGTCGTCGCGTTGACGAGGTACGTGTCGCTCGGTTCTGTGATCTCGATGGTTCTCCTCCCGCCGGCCGCCGGGTTGCTCTTCCATGCGCCGCGCCCGGTCGTGACGGCCGCGGCGGTGGTCGCTCTCCTCGTCGTCCTGAAGCATCTGGAAAATCTCAAACGGCTCGCCCGGGGCGAAGAAAGAAAGATCGGCGCGAAGTGAAGGTGTCGATTCTCGGGGCCGGGTCCTGGGGGACGGCCCTCGCGATCCACCTCGCGAGGAGCGGCCACGACGTCCTTCTCTGGGCCCGCGACGAGGAAGTCGCGTCGCGGATCGCGAGGGAGCGGCGTCACCCGCGTCGCCTGTCGAGTTACGAGATCCCCGCTGGCGTACGAACGACGACGGATCTCGCCGAAGCGTTCGACCACTCCGAGACCGTCCTCCTCTCGGTTCCCTGCGCTGCGATGAGGGAAGTGCTGGATGCGGCGCCCGCTCCGAACGCCCGCACCCGACGCTTCGTCTCGACGGCCAAGGGGATCGAGCCCGACTCACTGAAGCGGATGACCGAGATCGTGCTCGAACGCTACCCGTCCGCCTCCGTCGCCGCGCTATCGGGGCCGACGTTCGCCGACGGCGTCGCGCGCGGCGATCCTTCCGCGGCAGTCATCGCCGATCGGGGAGAGAGCTTCGCCCGGGACCTCCAGCGGCAGTTCTCGAACAGCGAACTCCGGCTCTACAGCTCTTCGGACGTGATCGGAGTCGAGCTCTCGGGCGCGCTCAAGAACGTCATCGCGATCGCCGCGGGGATCACGACCGGCCTCGGCTACGGCCCGAATACTCTGGCGGCCCTCGTCACGCGTGGGCTCGCCGAGATCGGCCGCATCGTGAGGGCGTTCGGCGGAGAGGCGCGCACGATTCACGGGCTTGCGGGGATGGGCGACCTCATGCTGACGGCGACCGGCCGGCAGTCCCGAAATCGTCACCTCGGCGAGGAGATCGGGCGCGGACGGCACCTGGCCGACGTCCTCGTGGAGATGCCGGAAGTGGCCGAGGGAGCGCGAACCTGCCTGGCGATTCCGACGATAGCGGCGCGCGCCGGCGTCGAGGCGCCGATTTCGGACGTGGTCGTCGCGGTCCTCTACGAGGGCTGCGGGCCTCGCGAGGGCGTTGAGAGGCTGATGACGCGGGCGCTGCGATCCGAATGAGTGCGAGGGAACAACACGCAGGTCCGGATGGTTCCTCTCGAGGTGCGACAGAATAGCCTCGAACGCTGACCAGGAGGAAAGGCATGAAGAAGGTCCTGACTCTGGCTGCCCTCGCGGTCCTGACGATCGCGCTCTCTGCCCGGGCTCTCGATGATGGGAAGAGCCGCGGAGAAAAGAAAATCAGCGGGACGATTGCGCGAGTCGACACGAGCTCCCGCGCGCTCACCGTTGCCGACTCCAAAGGCGTGAACCGGGAGATCCTGCGGAATGACGCGACGAAGGTGATGGGCGGCGAGCTGAAGGAGGGAGCTTCGGTCGAGATCGGTTACATCGAGTCGGAGAACCGCAGCCTGGCGTCCTGGATCCGGGTGCAGGAGGCCAAGAAGTAAGGCTTCCCGCTTCCCGGTTCACGCGACTCGGCTGGCTCTCGCGTTTTCACGTGCCGACGGCGGCGCCGATCGTTTTCGTGGCGAAGCCCTTCA
>DATIFW010000044.1:0-3193 GCA_035455045.1 Thermoanaerobaculia bacterium
TGGCTCAAGGACGGTCGCCGGATCGTGACGAAAAAACCGTTCGTTCAGAAGGGCAGCCTCGCGCTGCTCACGACGACGGACGGAGTGCTCCTTTCCCTCCCTCTCTCGGAGATCGACCTCGCCAAGACGGCCGCCGAGAAGGCGCGTGCCGCGGCGGCCACGCCGGTGCCGACCGCGAGCGTCCCGAAACCCCTCACGCCCGCCGAGGCGGCCAAGCTGAAAGGCGGCCGCCGGGCCGCGGTCGTCCTCACGGACGACACCGTGGCGCACGGAATCGGCGAGGAAGGCGGCGAGAGGAAGGCAGGCGAGGGAGAAGGCCGAGTCGACGTCGCGAACACCTCCGCCACGAAGACGAAGGACGGCTACTCGTTTTCCGGCTCGGTGATCAACGGCGGCGCGTCGGAGGTCTCCGGCGTGTCGGTCACGGTCGAAGTCGTCGGCCAGGACGGCAAGACGTTCTCGTCCGCGTTCGCGCAGCTCGCGAAGGACACGCTCGCACCCGGCGAGAAGTCGACCTTCACGGCGTCGACGTCGATGGAGGGCGAGGCCGCGTCGTACCGCTACGTGCCCCACTGGCAGGTCCGGATTCCGGTCAAGACGGGCGACGCGAAGACGCCGGAAGCCTCGGCTCAAAAGCCCGAGGCCGAAGGAGCGCCGGCACCCGCGCCCACCCCGCCGCCGGTTCCCACGCTCGTGCCGATTCAGCGATCCGACGTCGCACCGCCCGCCGCGAACGCCCCGACCGGAAATCCCGCGAGCGGCGTCTTCATCCCGCAGAACGACGCGACGAAGCCTTCCCCGAAACCTCCGGGCACCTGATTCCGGGTCCTCGGACTTTCATGCCCGCGGAGATTCTGCTCGTCGAGGACCGCGAGTCTCTCCGGGCGATGCTCGCGGAGACGCTGACTCGGGAAGGCTACAGCGTGGAGGCCGTCGCGACCGGCGAAGAAGCGCTGCGCCGTCTCGCCGAAGGCCGTCGCTACACGCTCGTCCTCACGGACTTCAAGATGCCGGGCGCCGACGGCCTCGCCGTGCTCCGGGCGGCGACGGCGTCCGATGCCGCCGTCCCCGTCGTCGTCCTCACGGGATTCGGCACCGTCGAGACGGCCGTCACGGCCATGAAGATGGGAGCGGCCGACTTCCTGAGCAAACCCGTCGATCCCGACCTCCTGCTGCTCCTCGTCGCGCGGCACGTGCGCGCCCGGCGCTCGGCCGTCGCGCACTCTCTCCTCGCCGCCGAGGCGGGGCTCACGGGAATGCCCGAGATCGTCGGCACGTCGCAGGCGCTCGCCGAGGCTCTGGAGCGGATCCGGCAGGCCGCCGCCTCGGACGTCACCGTCCTCCTGACGGGCGAATCCGGCACGGGCAAGGAGCTCTTCGCCCGCGCCATGCACGCGCTCTCGCCGCGGGCGCCGGGGCCGTTCGTCGCCGTCAACGTCGCCGCCCTGCCGGAGAGCCTCGTCGAGAACGAGCTCTTCGGGCACGAGAGGGGCGCGTACACGGGCGCGAGCGAGCGCCGCGCGGGGCGGTTCGAGCTGGCCGACGGCGGAACTCTCTTTCTGGACGAGATCGGGGAGCTGCCGGGCCCTGCGCAAGCCAAGTTCCTGAGGGCCGTCGAGGAGCGCACGTTTCTGCGCGTGGGCGGCACCGTGCCGATCTCGGTGGACGTGAGGATCGTGACGGCCACGAACCGCGAGCTCGCGTCTCTCGTCAAAGCCGGAGCGTTCCGCGAGGACCTGTTCTATCGCCTCGACGTCTTCCCGGTACGCCTCCCGCCGCTCCGGGCTCGAAAGGAGGACATTCCCGCGCTCGCGAACGGGTTCGCGGCCTCCGCGGCGCGCCAGGTGAAGAAGAAGACGCCCTCGTTCTCGCCGGCCGCGCTCGAGCGGCTTGAGAAGCACGACTGGCCGGGAAACGTGCGCGAGCTTCGAAACGTCGTCGAGCGGGCCGTCCTCCTCGCGGCGTCAGAGGTCATCCGGCCGGCGGACGTCGTCGTCGGGGTCCCGGGCGAAACGCAGCCGCGGTATCCCTCGCTCGACGGAACGCTCGAGGAGACGGCGGAAAGGTGGCGGAGGGCAGGCGAGGCGGCACGAATCCGGCGCGCGCTCGAGGCCACGGGAGGCGACAAGGCACGCTCCGCCGAGGACCTCGGCGTTCCGCTCCGGAAGCTCGCCCAGAGGATGAAGGAGCTGGGGATCTAGCCAGCGCGCCGCGTGCAAGCTTGCAGGACCCGCACGATTTCTTCGTCCTCGGCTTCCGCGACGGTCCTCAGGTCGAGGAGGACGCGGCCGTCCTCGATCCGCCCGATGACGGGCGGAACTCCAGCGCGGAGCGCGGCCAGAAGGGCGTCGGCGGAGGACGAGGGGCGCGTTAACGCGACTGCCTTCGAGGGCAGCGTGGACTCGGCGCCCGCGCCGCCGCCCGCCGTCGCGACGGAGTCGACCGCGGCCGCCCCGAGGCCCGCAGCGCGCGCGGCCGCGGCGAGCGCGTTCGCCCGCCGTCCCAGGTCTTCGAGCGGGGTCTCGAGCATCCGGTAGAAGGGAATCTCGAGGCGTCGCCCGGACAGATGAAGGTCGACCGTGGCGGCGAGCGCGCCGAGGACGAGCTTGTCCGGGCGCAGCGCGCGGGCGAGCGGGTTCGAGCCGGCGCGTGCGACGAGGTCCTTCTTCCCGATCAGGATTCCCGCCTGCGGGCCTCCGAGCACCTTGTCTCCCGAGAAGCAGACGAGGTCGGCGCCCGCGTCGAGGGCTTCGAGCGGGACGGGCTCGTCCGCGAGGGCCGGCTCGGCGAAGCGCTCCGGAGCACCGGCTCCGGCGTCGTAGATCAAGGGGGCTCCGTGCGCGTGCGCGAGCGACGCGAGCGCCGACAGTGAGACCTCTTCGGTGTAGCCCACGATGCGGTAGTTCGAGGGCCGTACCTTGAGAATCGCGCCGGCGCCGGCCTCGAGCGCCTCTTCATAGTCTCGAGGCGTCGTCCTGTTCGTCGTGCCCACCTCGTGAAGAGAGGCGCCGCTTTTCGCGAGGATCGAGGGCACGCGGAAATCTCCGCCGATCGCGACGAGCTCGCCGCGCGAGACGGCGACGGTCCGGCCGTTCGCGAGCGTGTCGAGGGCGAGGAGAAGCGCCGCGGCGGCATTCGTGACCGCAAGGGCGTCGACGTCGTCCCGATCCTTCGCGAAAAGCGCGAGGAGGAG
>DATIFW010000045.1:0-10560 GCA_035455045.1 Thermoanaerobaculia bacterium
CTCTCAGGCTGGGCAGGATGAAGGACGCCGGCACCATGAAGCCCGAGCACGTTTCGATGGTCAAGCGCAACAACGTCTGGGTCGCGCGCGAGTGCGCGAAGCTCGCGCGCGAGATTCTCGGGGCGAACGGGATCGTCGGCGAGTACCCGGTCTTCCGGCATCTCGCGAACATCGAGTCGGTCTACACGTACGAGGGCACGCACGACATCCACACGCTCGTTCTCGGGCAGGCCGTGACGGGGATCCCGTCGTACAACCCTCCGATGGAGTAAAGCCGCTCGAGTCAGGCTCTTACGCGCTACAATCGCACCGGATGGCCATCGCAGGAAATCTGCGCACGATGCAGTTGTCGGAGCTGCTTCAGTGGCTCTCGACCGGCCTGAAGACCGGGACGCTCGTCGTACGAGGAGCGCCCGGGGAAAAGCGCATCTATTTCAACAACGGCCGCGTCACATCCTCCTCGTCGACGCTCGAGCGCGAGCACCTGGGGCGCTTTCTCGTGGGTTTCGGCTTCATCACCGAGGAGGAGCTCATCCGCGCGCTGGAGGTTCAGCAGGAGTCCCGGATCCTCCTCGGCAAGATCCTCGTCATGATCGGGGCCATCAAGGAGGACGAGCTCGCGGACCTCGTGAGGCTGAAGGCCGCCGAGACGATCTACGACATCTTCCTGTGGACCGAAGGCTCTTTCGCGTTCATCGACGGGGAGATTCCGAGCCTTCCGATGGTCCCGATCTCCTCCGACGTCACGGGCATCGTCATGGAGGGCCTGCGCCGCTACGACGAATGGCAGCGCATCAGGACGCGTGTCCCGACCATGCGTGTCATTCCTTCGGTGATCATGCCCGTCGAAGAAGATCTCGGCGAGCGCGACAAGATGATCCTCGGCGCGGCGAACGGCCACCGCGCGATCGACCAGATCGCCCTCGAGACGCACAACCCCGAATTCCACGTGGCCAAGCTGATGTACGACCTGATGCTCACGGGCCACGTGAAGCTCGTGGGTGAACGGGAGGAGACGGCTGCGGAGCCCGTGTTCGAGGACGTCGAGGTCGTGGAGGAGTCGTCCTCGTTCGATCCGCTGCTGTCCGGCGATCTGCATTCGATTCCCGAGGGGGTGCCGCCCGCGCCGACGATCGACACCTTCGTGCTCGCGCCGCCCTCCTCCTCCGCCTCGCGGTCGCCCGTGCCGACCACGTTCAACCAGTTCCTCAAACGCCGGCCCGAATCGGGCGAAACGGTGGCTCGGCGTCAGTCCGGCGAAACTGCCGCCCGGCGCGCACCCGGCGACAGTTCGGGCACCGAGCCCCGCGTGAGGATCGACGCGCCGCCCCCGACACCGGCGCCGAGGACGCCGGCACCGTCAGCCGCACCCGTTTCGCTCGGCTCCACGACGCGGCCGGCGGCGCCCGCCCGGCCCGTCGCGCCCGCTCCGGACTCCGCCGGTTCCTCTCCTGCGGCGCGGGCCGTCGCGCCTCCCGCGGATGCTTCGTCTCTCTCCGAGGCCCTTCCCAAGCTCCCTCCCGGAGCCGTCCCCATTCTCACGAAACCGATGGAAGACCTCATGTCGTTCCCGTTCACCCCATCGGAGGCCTTCATCGTCTCGCGCATCAACGGCATGTGGGACGTCCGCTCGATCGCCCGCATCTCGCCGTTCCCCGAGCACGAAGTGATGCGCGTGTTCCACAAGCTCACGAAGAGCGGCATCGTCTCCTTCAAGTGATGTCGACCTTCGACTTCCGACCGGTCCTCTTCACGGTGGTCGCGGCGGGTCTTCTCGTGGCCGTCATCGTCGTCACCCGGCAGCTCGCGAGGGCCCGCTCCGGCGCCGCCGAGCTGTCGCGCAAGAATCGCGAGCTCGCGACGCTCCGCGAGCTGACCTCGATCGTGTCGAGCGTCGCTCCGGGCGAGGAGATCCTCGCGCGGCTTTTCGACGCCCTGCGCCAGGCGCTGCCGATCCGCGCCGTGGCGGCGGTCTCGTACGAGGAGGATCCGGACGGTCAGGCGCTCGTCTCTTTCGGCGGGGATGTGACGCTCGAACGGCGGTCGTTTCTGGACTGGCTCGCCACGCAGAAGGACCTCGAGGCGCCCTTCCTCCCGGCCTCCCCCACGCCGCGTGTGGCGAGCGGCCCCGACCGCGACCTCGTTCTGAATCCCCGCTTTTCGCATCAGGTGTTTCTGCCGCTCCAGACCCCCGCGCTCATCGCGGGCATCCTCATCGCCGAATCCGACGATCCGTCCCTCGTCACGCCGCAGACGCTCCAGGAGCTCTCCGTCGTGTCCGACCACGTGGCCCTGGCCCTTCAGGACCGCAACCTCAGGCGGCAGATGCAGGCCGTGAACGAGCGGCTGCAGGGACGCGCCGAGATGCTGCAGCGCATTCTCGAGGTCTCCAACGAGCTGAAGACGCACCTGACCCTCGAGCACCTCGTGCAGAGCATCGTGCAGGCCGTCCATCACAGCCTCGGCTACCGCGTCGTCGTTCTCTCCCTGTTCGACCCTGCTGAAAACGTCTTCGAGCGCCGTGCGCAGGTGGGGTTCGACGACACCTCGCCGGGCGCCCCCCCGCGAAAAGTACCGCGCGAGGAGATCGCGCGCTGGTTCGGCGAGCATTTCCGCATCTCGAAGTCCTACTTCGTGAGCCACCTCGACCGGAAGGAACCCTCGGAGGATTCCGGCCGGATCGACCGCCGGAGGCGGACCACGGCTGCGGGGGCATGGCACCCGAACGACCTGCTCTTCGTCCCGCTCACGGCCGGGGATCAGTTCGTCGGAACGCTGCAGCTCGACCAGCCGAGGGGCGGGCTCGTCCCGCGGCTCGAGGACGTCCAGGCCCTCGAGATCTTCGCGAACCAGGCCGTCACGGCCATTCAATCGGCACGGGCGTACGAGGCGACACGGCAGATGTCGGTGCGCGACTCGCTCACCGAAGCGTTCAACCACCGGTACTTCCAGGAGACGCTCTCGCGCGAGCTCGCCCGCCACGAGCGCAGCGGGCAGCCGCTCGCTCTCGTCATGCTCGATATCGACGACTTCAAGAGGATCAACGACCGCTGGGGGCACCCGGTGGGCGATCTCGTGCTGCGCGGGCTGGTGGAAGAGCTGACCAAGGGTGTCCGCGAGATGGACACGGTGGCGCGCTACGGCGGCGAGGAGTTCGCGCTCATTTTTCCGGAGACGACGCCCGCGAAGGCCTGGGTCGTCGCGGACCGGCTCCGCAACCTCGTGGCCGGGCGCCTCTTCGTCGCCCCCCAGATCGATCACGCGCTCGCAGTGACGATCTCGCTCGGGCTCTCCTCTTTCCCGGAGGACGCCGGTACGAAGCGCTCGCTGATCGAACGGGCGGACCAGGCGCTGTACCAGGCCAAGCGCAGCGGCAAGAACTGCCTCGTGACGGCTTCCTCGCTCGCCGACCTCAAGACGCTTTAGCTCAAGTTCCGAACGGAGAGAGAAGCGCGCGCCGCGTCACGGCCGGGCATCCGGCGATCGCGAAGCGCAGCGGCCACTCGGCGGCCTCTCCCGAGTAGTCCACGCCGACGCGCGGGCCGACGAGCACGTCGAAACGCGCGCGCGGGCCGCGGGAAATCATGAGCTCGGGACCGGAAAGAGAAGCCCCGGACAGCGCGGTCGTGATTCCGAGGTAAGCGCAGAGTTTCGCGGGTCCGGAGGCGAGGAGAAGAGAAGATTTTTCTGCTATGCGTCGGCCGCGTTGCGGCCGACGGGAGAACGAACGTATTCCTCGAACGTCCGGAGTCAAGGGCGCGCTACGCGCGCCGCGAAGCGGTCTTCGACCCTTGACACCGGACGTTCGAGAAGCAGATTCCTCCTCTATCGGCGGCTGCATCAGCAGCCGCCGCATATCAGAAAAATAGAGTTCCTCCGGAACCCCGGCTCTCAGCAGCACAGCTTCCGGCACGCCCTCGCGCCCCGTCACGACATTCAGGCAGAAGTGCATGCCGTAGACGAAGTAGACGTAGGCGTGGCCGCCCGGGCCCCACATGGGCGCGACGCGGGGCGTTCGGCGGCCGTTCCAGGTGTGCGCGGCGCGATCCTTCTCTCCGAGATACGCCTCCGTCTCGACGATCACGACGGCGCGCTTCTCCCCGCCCGGAAATCTCCGGACGAGCCTGCAGCCCAGCAGATCCCGCGCGACGACGGCCGTGTCGCGGCGATAGAAGGACGTTGGAAGCGGACGAAGGGACGGCACGCTATCCTCGGCCGCATGATGCCCGAGACGCGTTCCGTCCTCGTGACCGGCGGCGCCGGTTTCATCGGCTCCCATCTCGCAGACGCCTTTCTCGCCGACGGAAGGAAGGTCGTCGTCCTCGACGACCTCTCGACGGGCCAGCGGTCCCGGCTGCCGAAAGGGGCCCGATTCGTCGAGGGCGACATCCGGCGTTTCGATCTGGAAAGCCTCCTCCGCGAGGCGAACGTGGACACCATCCTCCATTACGCGGCCCAGATCGACGTCAGGAAGTCCGTCGACGATCCCGTCTTCGACGCGGAGGTCAACGTCCTCGGCACGATTCGCGTCGCGCAGGCGGCGCTCGCGGCCGGTGTCACGCAGATCGTCTTTGCCTCCAGCGGGGGCGCGATCTACGGCGACCCGGAGGGCTTCGCGGCGGACGAGAGTCACCCCACGAATCCGGTCTCTCCCTACGGGATCGCGAAGCTGGCCGGCGAGAAGTACCTCTTCGGCCTCGCGCACGGAACCCCGCTCGTCGTGACCGCCCTGCGGTTCGCAAACGTGTACGGGCCGCGACAGGACGGCCGCGGCGAGGCGGGCGTGATCGGCATCTGGATGAAGAAGCTCCTCGAAGGCGGGGAGTGCCTCATCAACGGCTCCGGCGACCAGTCGCGCGACTTCGTGTTCGTGGGAGACGTCGTCAGGGCCAATCTCGCAGCGGCCGCGCGCCGCACGGCCGGCGTGATCAACGTGGGCACGGGCGTCGAAACGTCGGTGAACCGTCTCTACGACCTCGTCGCCGCCGCGTGCGGGACGTCGCGCCCCGCGCGGCGCGGGCCGGCGAAGGCCGGCGAGCAGATGCGCAGCGTTCTCGATGTGGCGAAGAGCCGCGCCGCTCTCGGCCTGACTACCCTCGTGGAGCTGCCCGAGGGCCTCAGCCGGACGGCGGCGTGGTTCCGCCAGCCGGCGCCCCCGGCCTGACGCGCGCGGGCTCGGCGAGACGGCGCGGGTCCCGCCGGATCGCCACGGCCGTCACGTCGTCCTCGGCGGGCGCTCCGTGCGACCAGGAGCGCACCACGTTCACCACGCGCTGGACGATTTCGCGCGCGCTCTCGCGTCGAGCCTGCGCCACGAGGCGTTTGAGCCGCGCGGCGCCGAACTCGCGCCCTTTCGGGTCGTGCGCCTCCACGACGCCGTCCGTGTAGAGAAGAACCACGTCGCCTCTCTCCATGTGAATCGCCCGCCGGGTGTAAACCGCATCGGGCGCGGGCCCGAGGACCATCCCCGTCGACATGAGCTCGCTGAACGCGCCGCTCGCGGCATGGAGATGTAGGGGAGGGGGATGGCCGGCGTTCACGTAGACGACGTCGCCGTTCGTCTCGAACTCGCCGTAGAACAGCGAAACGAACTTCGTCGTGAGCCGGCTCTTGTTCAGGATGCGGTTCAGCCGCTCGATCGTCCGGGCGATCTTGAAGTCGCTTCCGATGCCCATGCGCAGACCGACGTAGATGTCGCGTACGAGAAGCGCCGCGAGGAGGCCGTGGCCGGAGGCGTCCGCGATCGCCGCGCCGAAGCTCAGATCACCCAGCGGAAGAAAATCGTAGAAATCGCCTCCGACGGCCTCGGCCGGGAGGGAGAGCCCGTAGACCTCGAAGTCCCCCACCCGCGGCACCGCACGCGGAAGGATGGACTGCTGGATCCGCCGGGCGTCCTGCATGAGACCCTCGAGCCGCTCCGTCCGCACCTTCGAGTCGACGACGGTCCGGATGATCCCGAGCGCGAGGAGGAGATCCTCGGCGCGCGCCCTCGGGTGCACGTCGAACGAGAGGAGGTAGCGCTCCCCGCCGAAGGAGACGGCCGCGAAGCGCGTCACGCCGAGGCGCCTCTCGAACTCGCGATCCACCGAGGGGTCGTCGAGGTCGGTGAGCGCCAGCCCGTCCTCCTCCGCGCGCCGAATGGGCCCGTAGTCGGCCGAGACCGAGATTCCCGAGGGAACCCGGCGCGAACGGCCGAATCCCCGCTCGAGGACGTACTGGTTCTCGCGCCGCACGTACAGGCGTCCGCCGAGGATGCCGAGCTCGTTCCGGAAGTTCCGGACGATCGCCTCCCCCACCTGCACGACCGTCGCGAGGACGTCCTCGCCGCCCGCGATGGCTTCGAGGGTCCTCTCGACGTTCTTCAGCAGCAGGCGATAGTCCATCGGGCGAGTGTAACCGGGGAGAGAACGTGCGGCGCGTCAGCGAGACTTGCGCGCGTCAACCGAACGTCGCGCGCTCGCGCGGCGCGCGCTAACCGTAGATGGCCAATGTGTTCAGGAGACGGTCCTGGTACGCGTGGCCGCTCCCGTCGCGGCATCCCCCGTTCAGGAGGATGCTGAAAACGTACATCTGGCCGCTCTGCGCCTGCACGTAACCGCACAGAGTCACGACGCCCGCGACGTTGCCGGTCTTCGCCCAAACCTTCCCGGCCGTGGCCGGGCCGCGGAGCCGGTGGCGAAGGGTTCCGTCCGGCTCGCCGGCCACGGCGAGCGTAGGCTTCCAGGTCTCGAAGCGCTCCCAGCGCGTCGCGACCGCGTTCAGGAAGTCGACGTAGGCCGCCGCCGAAGCCCGGTTCGAGTGCGCGCGGCCCGATCCGTCGGTGAGCTGATACCGCGAGGGGTCGAGGCCGAGCGACTCCAGGAACACGGCAACCTCCGCCCTGCCGTTCTCCCAGGTGCCGCGGCCGCGCTTCTCGGCGCCGAGCGTCTTCAGGATCTGCTCGGCGAAGAACGACTGCGAGCGTTTGTTGCAGACGGCGAGGGCGGACACGAGCGGCGTCTCGTGCGTGTGGAGGAGGACGCGGCCGGACAAAGGCGGCGGCACGCTCGAGGGCTCGGTGCGCACGGTGGGCGGGGCGTCGATGCGGATGCCGCTTTCGCGGAGCACCTGCGAGAGTGCAGCCGAAAAATAGAGCGGCGGGTCGGGCACGGTCACGTCGCCGACCCACGTGCGGTTCCTGCCGACGCGGCCCGCGGCCCTCACGGTATGGCTGCCGGCCTCGCGGCTCACGCCGACCCAGGTCTTGCGCGCGGCGGTGACGACGTTCGAGATGAGGTTCAGGA
Source organism: Thermoanaerobaculia bacterium (assembly GCA_035455045.1). Taxonomy (GTDB): domain Bacteria; phylum Acidobacteriota; class Thermoanaerobaculia; order UBA5066; family UBA5066; genus Fen-183. The sequence continues at coordinate 7,284 of DATIFW010000045.1, forward strand.
GCGGCGGCCCGAGGGGATCGAAACCCATCAGCGCCGGGCTGCCGGGCCGGAGGCCTCCGGAAGCGCGCACGAGGACGACGTTGTCGTTGTAGGACAGGGCCGACACCGGCGCCTGATACCACCGCTGCTCCTGCTCGCTCGGCCAGTCCGGATGCGACTGCACGTCGTCGAAGAACGACACGTCGAGAAGAAGGCCATCCCGGACGGAGCGGATCCCCTTGCTCACGAGCGACGCCGCCCACGGCCGGAAGACCGCGAGCGGGTCGTCCTCGTACCAGCGCCCCGAGAGCCCGGGATCGCCGCCGCCCACGACCACGATGTGCCCCGGGAGGACTCCGTCCTCGCCGACCGCAGCGTCGCGGTAGAGCCGCGTGCGGAACTTGTAATCGGGGCCGAGGCGGTCGAGCGCCGCGGCGGTCGTCAGGAGCTTCGTCGTGGACGCGAGGATGAAAGGCTTCTCTGGGTTGAGCGCGGCGAGCGGCGAAGGATCGCCGAGCCGCGTCACGACGACGCCCATCTCGGACCGCCGGCAGGGACCCCTCCGGAGCAGCGCATTCAGGCGCTGCTCGAGCGTTGCCGGCCGCGGGGGCGTCTTCGCCGCCTGCGCGCCACTAGCCCAGGCGAGAAGGACGGCGACCGCCGCGCCGCCGATCAGCCGAGAAGTCCGCGACATCGAGTACAGTTTACCTGAACAACATCTCCCGCGATACCGGGAGCGACCCTACAATCGGCCGTGGCGCTCACGGTCGACCTCGCGGCGAAGACGATCACGCTCTCTCCCGGAACGCTCCTCGGCGGCGTCGCGCGCCGCGCCGGATTCGACCGGGGCGAAGGCTTCGAACGGCTCTGGATCGGCCAGGCGGTCCACAGGCGCGTGCTCGGCGAGAACCTCGCGAACGTGCCCGGTTACGCGGTCGAAAAGTCGATTCGGCTCACCTATGCGGTGGACGACTTCACCGCAGTCCTCGAGGGGCGCCTCGACGGGCGCTTCGAAGAGGGCGAGCGCGTCGTCGTGGACGAGGTCAAGTCGCTGCATTTCGCCGAGGACCTCGCGAAGCTCCCGGGATCCCCGCGCCTCGAGCGCTTCCAGCTCCAGCTCCGCTGGTACATGCAGGCCGTGGCCGTAGCCGAAGGGCGGCCCGTTCACGGGCGCCTCGTCCTCGCGGACATCGAGACGGGCACGACGAAGCTCCTCGACGTCGCGCACGAGCCCGAGAAGACCGTCGAGGACCTCGTGCACCGCACGCGGATGCTCCTGGACGCATTCCTGGAGGAGCGGGCCCTCGCCGAGGCGAAGGCCGCCGAGGCCGCGACGCTCGTCTTTCCGCACGCGCGCTTCCGGCCCGGCCAGCGGGAGATGGCATCCGCCGTCGCCCGCGCCGCCGCACAAGGCGAACACCTCCTCGTCGAGGCCCCGACCGGCATCGGGAAGACGGCCGCCGCCCTGCATCCGCTTCTCGTCGGCGCGCTCGAGTCGCACCGCCGGCTCTTCGTCCTCACGGCGAAGACGACGCAGCAGGAGATCTACGAAAAAACCCTGGCCGCCATAGACGGCGAATCCTTCCGGTCCGTGAGGCTTCGCGCGAAAGAGCGCATGTGCGCGAACGACGTCGTGCTGTGTCACGAGAACCACTGCCCGTACGCGAAGGACTACGGCGCAAAGATGGAGGCCTCGGGCCTCCTCGACCGACTCCTCGGGAGCCATCGACATCTCGACCCGGACACGGTCTTCGAAGCGGCCCGCAACGAGACCGTCTGCCCGTTCGAGGTCTCCCTCGAGCTCGCCGAACAGGCGGACGTGGTCCTCGGCGACTACAACTACGTCTTCGACCCGGTCGTGGCTCTCTCGGCGGCGCGCGAGCCCTCCGCGCTCTCCGATTCGATCCTTCTCGTCGACGAGGCGCACAACCTCGTGGACCGCGGTCGCGGGTACTACTCGCCCGAGCTCTCCGACGCCTCCCTGGCGTCGCTCGAGCAGCGCATCGGCGCCTCCAACGCGAAGACGGCCTGGGACGCGGGCGAGGCCGCGCGGCGCCTGCGCAAGCTCGTCGCGGACGCGGCCGCCGGACTTCCCGGGGAGGAGAGTGAGCCCGTCGATCTCGTGGCCCTGGACGAGGCGCGCCTCGACGACCTGCGCCTCGATTTCGAGTCGCTTCTCGTGCGCCACCTCGCGGACCTGCGCGCCGGGGGCGAGCGCGTGCCCGACGATCCGGTCCTCGATCTCTACTTCTCGTTTGCGCGTTTTCACGACGTGTCGAAACTCGTGCCCCCGCCAGGCCGTGCCGCGTCCGAGGGGGCCTTCGACGTCCTCGCGGCGCGCGGCAGGACCGGCGCGCGGCTTGCGATCCTCTGCAAGGATCCGTCGAAGCTCCTCGGCGAGACCCTGAACGCGGCGGCGGCCACGGTCTCGATGTCCGCCACGCTCTCCCCGCCCGAGTTCTACCGCGATCTCCTCGGACTCGATCCCGATCGCACGTCCGTGCTCCGCCTTCCTTCCCCCTTTCCCCGCGAGAACCGCTCCGTGCTCGTCGCGCCGGACGTGGACACGACGTACGCGGCGCGAGGGCGTGGGGCCCCGCGCATCGCGGCGCTCGTCGCGGACGTGGCACGCGCGTGCCCGGGCAACATGCTGGCGCTGTTTCCGTCGTACCGCTTTCTCGACGAGGTGCGCGCGCATCTGCCCGCGCTGAACGGGCGCCGCGTCCTCAGGCCGTCCGACCGCTCGACCGAGCTGGAGCGGAACTCCGTCCTCGCGGCGATGAAGGACGGCGGTGCCCCCGTCGTCGTTTTCGCCGTCTCCGGAGGCGCGTTCGCCGAGGGCGTGGATTATCCGGGCGAGATGCTCCAAGCCGTCGTCGTCGTCTCGCCGGCGCTGCCCATGGTCCGCTTCGAGCAGGAGCGCATGCGTCGGTATTTCGAGGAGCGCTTCGAGCGCGGATTCGAATATGCGTACGTCATCCCCGGCATGACGCGCGTCGTTCAAAGCGCGGGGCGCCTCATTCGCTCGGGCACGGACACCGGCGTCGTCGTCCTCGCCTGCAGGCGCTTCCTGCAGGCCCCGTACAGCCGCTACCTGCCCGCCGACTGGTACCTCGACGACCCCGGCGAGCTCGCGTGTCTGGACGTGGGAGGAAGAACGAGAGAGTTCTTCGAAAGGGTCATGGCCGGCGCGTTGCCGGTGGCGCCTCGCGAAGGAACCTAGGACGAGTGTTTTTCAGCTATCGGTGGCCGCATTCGCGGCCACCGGAACAAGAACGTATCGCCGGGCGACGGCTGT
>DATIFW010000046.1:0-2923 GCA_035455045.1 Thermoanaerobaculia bacterium
GTTCCATCTATCGCGGACCGCCGAGTCGCTTCCCCATGCCGCCAACGCGATCGCCGCGCGCTGGTTCGACGAGGTCGTCCGCGCGTCGGCCCGCTATGCCGAGGGCCGTGGCGAAGCCTACGCCGGGTTCGTCTGGCCTCCCGGCGCTCGGGGACCGCTCCTCGGTGACGTCCGCGGCATCGACATGGGCTCGGACCACGAGGTCTTCGAGGCGGCGGGCTTCCGCGTGCCCATGGTCTACTACCACGACTACCCGGACGTCACGATCCACACGCAGAAGGATCAGCCCGAGAACCTCGACGTCTCCAAGCTCGGCCGCGTGGCGTACATCGGAGCGGGAACGGTCTGGACGCTGGCGGCGCTGCCCGACTCCGAAGCGCCCCGCGTCCGCGCGGAAGTTCTCGCCGGCGCCGAGGAGGGACTCGCCCGGGCCCGCGCCGGGCCGGATGCCGAGCTCGCGCGCCGGGAGGCGGCCGCCTGCGGGATCGAGGCGCTCGAGTCCGTCGCGCGCCTGTGGCCCTCGACGGGTTCGGCGATCGCGGCGGACGTCGAGCGGCTTCGCGCGGCAATGCCGCCGCCCCCGCCTCCAGCGGACCGCCGCGTGCCGGTTCGCAATCCCGGGATCCAGGGCCCCTTGAACGTCTACTACTACGACTACTTCGCCGACATTCCGGGGGCAGACTTCTCGAAGATCGCGCTCGCATCCCGCGAGGACGGCGACGTGCTCGCGTACGAGGCCCTGAACCTCGCCGACGGCGTCCGCTCCGTCTCCGAGATCCGCGACGTCCTCTCGGGGCGCTATGCCACGGTGCCGCTCTCCGCGATCGCCGATTACTTCGACCTGCTGGTCCGGACGCGGGCCGTCTCGTACAGGCCTTGAGGATCGCCCAGATCGCCTCGATCGCCTTCTCGGTGCCGCCGAAGTCCCACGGGGGCACCGAGATCGCGATCGACGCGCTGACTCGAGGCCTCGTCGCGCGCGGACACGAGGTGACGCTGTTCGCCTCGGGCGACTCGAAGACGACCGCCCGGCTCCATGCGGTCGTGCCCCGCGCCACGCAGGACGATCCGTCGGTCACCTCGTACCTCGAGCGCGAGTACGAGGTCCGCAACGCCGCGGAGGCGTACCGGCAGGCCGACCGTTTCGACGTGCTCCACTCGCACTGGCCCACGCCCGCCGCATACTTCACCGACACGACGCCGAGACCCAGCGTCATGACGTACGCCTACATCGAGAAGCCCCTCCACGACTACTACCGCTCCTCCTATCCCCGCCTCCACGGCGTGTGCATCACGCAGGCACAGAGCCGCATGCTCGGGGACGGGCTGCCGGTCATCCCGTACGGCGTGGAGCTCGGCCGGATCCGGTTCGTGGAAAAGCCGGAGGACTTCCTCGTCACCGTGGGAAGGATGGTCCCCCACAAGGGCGCCGACCGCGCCATCGCGATCGCTCGGAAAATCGGCCTGCCCCTCGTGATCGTGGGCGCCGTCACTCCGTACCTCGCCGAGAGCGAGCCCTTCTTCCGGGAGCGCGTCGAGCCGCACGTGGACGGGCGCGCCGTCGTCCATTTTCCGCATCTGCCCAACGCCGAGGTCCTCGACCTCGTCGGACGCGCGCGGGCGTTTCTCTTTCCCATCTCCTGGGAGGAGCCCTTCGGCCTCGTCGTGGCCGAGGCCATGGCTGCGGGGACGCCCGTGGTCGCGACGCCGCGCGGGTCGCTGCCCGAGCTCGTCGAGCACGGCGTGACGGGGTTTCTGGGCGAGACCGACGCGCAGCTGGCGGAGTTCGTCGCCCGCGCCGGCGAGATCTCCCGAACGGCCTGCCGCCGGCGGGCCGAGGAACGCTTCTCCGCCGAGCGGATGGTTTCCGACTACGAGGCGTTCTATCGGAGAATCCTCGAGTCGTGAGCTTCGACTTCTCTCCGGCGAGCCTCGACCGAGAGTTTCCGGTCCGGAAGAACCTCGTCTACATGAATCACGCGGCCGTCGCTCCTCTGCCGCGCCGCGTCGCCGACGCGATGATCGCCCACGACGAGAACGCCCGCGACCGCGGCGCGGCCGACTGGAGGCAGGCCTTCGGCGACGTCGAGAAGACCCGCTCCCGGGCCGCCCGCTTTCTCGGGGCAACGCCCGACGAGATCGCCTTCCTGCCGAACACGTCCTGGGCGATCAACCTCGTCGCCCTCGCCTTTCCCTGGCGCCCGGGCGACAACGTCGTGACGAGCGACCTGGAGTTTCCGTCGAACTTCTACCCGTGGCGCGCCCTCGAGCGCCGCGGCATCGAATGCCGCGTCGCGAAGAACCGCGGCGGCCGCATCACGCTCGAGGACGTCGCGGCCCGCGTGGACGCTCGCACGTCGGTCGTCGCGGTCTCCTGGGTCGCCTTCCACAACGGCTGGGTGTTTCCGGTCGAGGAGCTCGCGGCGTTCTGCCGGGAGCGCGGCATCCTCCTCGTCGTCGACGCGATCCAGGGCCTGGGACTGCTTCCTCTGGACGCGCGGCGCACCGGCATTTCCGTGCTCGCGGCCGACGCCCACAAGTGGCTCTACGGTCCCGAGGCGTGCACCCTCTTCTACGTGGCCGAGGAGGCGCGCGACCGCGTGCCGGCGATCGTGTCGGGCTGGTGGAGCGTGAAGACGGAGGGCCACTACCTGGAGTACCGTGGCGCGCCCTACCGGAGCGCGCGCCGCTACGAGCCGGGCACGCTGCCGATCGACCACATCCGCGGCCTGGCGGCCTCACTCGCCCTGTTGGAGGAGATCGGGAGCGCGACCGTGCGCGAGCGCGTCCTCGGCCTCGTGCGCGCGCTCGCCGAAGGCCTCTCGGCGCGCGGCTGGAGGATCGCGACGCCCGAGCCCTTCGCCTCCGGCATCCTCGCCGCCGTCCCGCCCCGCGGCGAAGCGCATGAATGGGCCAAGGCACT
>DATIFW010000047.1:0-5423 GCA_035455045.1 Thermoanaerobaculia bacterium
CTCGGAGGGCTTGAACCCGTACGTGTCGAAGACGAGATTCTCGAAGGCGTCCCAGCCCCATTCGGACGGGTCCTTGCCGGCGGGGCAGTGCCGGTCGACGTAGTCCTCCGAGACGTCCTCCGCGAGGGCGACGACGTAATCGCGCGAGAGCGTCCCGGTGAGGATCTCCTTGCGAAGCCGGTAGATCTCGGCGCGCTGCTTGTTCATGACGTCGTCGTACTCGAGGAGGTGCTTGCGCGTATCGAAGTTGCGGCCCTCGACCTGCGTCTGCGCCCGTTCGATCGATCGTGTCACCCAGCGGTGCTCGATGGGGACGCCCTCCTCCATGCCGAGGCGCTTCATGAGGCCCGACAGGCGGTCGGATCCGAAGATGCGCATGAGGTCGTCCTCGAGCGAGAGATAGAAGCGCGAGGAGCCGGGGTCGCCCTGGCGGCCGGAGCGGCCGCGGAGCTGGTTGTCGATCCGGCGGGATTCGTGCCGCTCCGTGCCGATGATGTGGAGGCCGCCGAGCTCGACGACCTGCTCGTGCGCCTCGGCCGTCTCCTTCTGGAGCTCGGCCGCGATCTTCGCGATCTCCTCGGGAGTCTTCTCCTTCGCCTTCTGCTTGGCGAGGTACTCCGGGTTGCCGCCGAGGAGGATGTCCGTGCCGCGGCCGGCCATGTTCGTCGCGATCGTCACGGCGGAGACCTGGCCGGCCTGCGCGACGATCGTGGCCTCCTGCTCGTGGTACTTCGCGTTCAGGACGACGTGAGGCACCTTCTTCTTCCTGAGCATCGTCGAGAGCAGCTCCGACTTCTCGATCGAGATCGTGCCCACGAGAACCGGCTGGCCCTTCTCGTGCTTCTCGGCGATCTCCTCGACGACGGCGTCGAACTTCTCGCGCTCGGTCCGGTAGACCAGGTCGTGCTCGTCGATGCGGATCATGTCGCGGTTCGTCGGGATCACGACGACGTCGAGCTTGTAGATCTTGTCGAACTCGGCGGCCTCCGTGTCCGCCGTGCCCGTCATGCCCGCGAGCTTGTCGTACATCCGGAAGTAGTTCTGGAGCGTGAACGTGGCGAGCGTCTGGTTCTCTTTCTCGATCTTGACGCCCTCTTTCGCCTCGACGGCCTGGTGGAGGCCGTCCGACCAGCGGCGCCCCGGCATGAGCCGGCCCGTGAACTCGTCCACGATGAGGACCTGGCCGTCCCGCACGACGTAAGAGACGTCCCGCTTGTAGAGCGTGTGCGCGCGAAGCGCCTGCTGGCAGGCGTGAAGGATGTCGATGTTCACGGGGTCGTAGAGGTTCTCGACGCCGAGGAGGCGCTCGCACTTCGTCACCCCCTCCTCGGTCAGAGAGGACGTGTGCGCCCTCTCGTCGAGGAGGTAGTCGCCGGTCGTCGTCTTGTTCCCGTACTTGTCCTTGATCTCCTCGCCCTTGACGAGCTTCGGGATGATCCGGTCCACCTTGTAGTAGATGTCCGTCTCGCCCTCGGACGGGCCCGAGATGATGAGCGGCGTCCGCGCCTCGTCGATGAGGATCGAGTCGACCTCGTCCACGACGGCGAAGACGTGCCCGCGCTGGACCATGTGCTGGAGCTCGAACTTCATGTTGTCGCGCAGGTAGTCGAAGCCGAACTCGTTGTTCGTCCCGAACGTGATGTCGCGCGCGTACGCGTCGCGGCGCTCCTCGTCGGGCATGTCGTGCTGGATGCAGCCCACCGTGAAGCCGAGGAACTGGTAGATCTTGCCCATCCACTCGGCGTCGCGGCGCGCGAGGTAGTCGTTGACGGTGACGAGGTGGGCGCCGCGGCCCGAGAGGGCGTTCAACGAGATGGCGAGCGTCGCGACGAGCGTCTTGCCTTCGCCGGTCCGCATCTCGGCGATCTTGCCTTCGTGGAGCACCATGCCGCCCATGAGCTGGACGTCGTAGTGGCGCTGCCCGATCGAGCGCCAGGCCGCCTCGCGTACGAGCGCGAAGACCTCGACGAGCTCCTTGTCGAGGACCTCGCGGGAGAGCGCGCGCCTCTCCTCGAGCTCCGCGGGAAGGTTTTTCAGGGCTTCCTGGACCCGCGCCCGGATCTCGGCCATGCGCGCGCGGATCCGGTCGTCCGAGAGCGCCTTGATTTCGGGCTCGAGCGCGTTGATGGCCTCGACGCGCGGCTTCATCGCCTTGATGTCGCGCTCGTGCTTGGTCCCGAAGACTTTGGAGAGTGCCTTGTCGATGATCATGAAGGACTTGCGCGCACAGAGAGCGCACGCGGAGCGACGAGTCTAACAGGAAGAAGGAATGCGGATATTCCCCGAATGTCCGACGTCAACGGCGCGCTCCGCGCGCCGCGCAGCGGTCCCAGACCCTTGACTTCGGACATTCGGGGAGAAGATTTTCAACTATCGGCGGCTGCATCAGCAGCCGCCGCATATAAGAAATCGAACTCTCTCGGGATCCTAGAAGGCATTCAGGACGTAGTCGAGCGGGTTCACCGGCTTGTTGTCGGTGTGCACCTCGTAGTGGAGGTGCGGCCCGGTCGAGCGGCCCGTGGAGCCGACGAGCGCGACGAGGTCTCCGCGCTTGACGCGCTGTCCCTCGGCGACGCGCGCCGCCTGAAGGTGCCCGTACAGCGTCGAGACGCCGTAGCCGTGGGCGATCTCCACGAAGCGGCCGTAGCCCTTGTCCCAGCCCACGCGCACGACGGTGCCTGAGGCCGGAGCCACGACGCGGTTTCCGGCCGGAGTCGAGATGTCGATGCCCGTGTGGAACTCGGAGTGGTTCGTGAACGGGTCGGGGCGCGCCCCGAAGCCCGCCGTCAGCACGCCGGCCGAGGGGGTGATGCTGGGCGTCAGGGCGAGCTGGTCGGCCTGCAGGAAGAGCTTCTTCTCGACGAGCATCAGGCGCGAGGACAGGAGCGCGCCACGGCGTCCGGCCTCGCTGAGGCCCGATTCGACGGAGTCCGCCGGGTTCGCGGGCACCGCCGTGAGGCCTCCGACGCCGCCCGTGCCGGGATCCCGCACCGCCGACAAGCCGGCGACGATCGACAGACGGCGCGTGCGATCCTCGAAGTCGGCCAGCATCTTCTCGATCGTCTCGAGGCGCGTGTTCGTGAGGGCCGCCCGCGATCTCAGGTCCGAGTTTTCGGCGAGGATGGCCGTGACCTCTCTGTTTCTCCGAATCGAGCGGACCCACAGGACCGAGAAGGTCAGGCCGAGGACGACCGCGAGCCCGAACGAGACTCCCAGGCCCCACAGCAGCCGTGAGGAGACTCGGAACTGCCGAAAGCGCGCCCTCGCGTGCGGCAGGAAGATGATGGTGTGCTCTCTTCTCGGCATCCGTTCCCTTCCTCGGGCGTTTTCTTCTTCCCTCGGCACCGGACAAACACACGCACAGCCTTACACCTGAAGGCCATTGATTGGGCAAGGAGAATCTTAAGCCGCCTCGAAGGCCTGTCAAGGAAGTTCCGGGGCCCTCATTCAACTCATTGACAAAGGGGCGGCTAAGTCGTAGTAGCGGGGTCCGAAACGGGCCGATACCGAAGGGCCTCGGCCACGTGCGCCGGCTGGATCACCACCTCATTCTGTATATCCGCTATTGTCCTCGCAACGCGCAAAACGCGTTGGAAGCCCCTCGCCGAAAGCGTGAGGCGGTCCACGGCGCGGGTCAGGAGCGCGCGGGCCTCGGGTGTCGTCTTCAGGATCGAGCGGGCGAGGCGGCCCGTCAGGGCCGCGTTCACGAGGCGGGGGTCGCCGGCGCGCGCCGTCTGTCGGGCGCGCGCGGCCTCGACTCGTGCCCGGACGGCGGCAGATGCCTCGCCGTTGCCGTCCGTGCCGAGGTCCGACGCGGCAAGCGCAGGCACCTCGACGTGCAGGTCGATGCGGTCGAGGAGCGGCCCGGAGATCTTCCGCCGGTAGCGAGCCACGTCGCGCGGCGAGCACGCGCAGGCGCGCCGAGGGTCGCCGCGGAAGCCGCAGGGGCACGGGTTCATCGCCCCGACGAGGAGGAAGCGGGCCGGAAAGGTGCGCGCTCCGGCCACGCGGGCGACGGAGACGACGCCGTCCTCGAGCGGCTCGCGCAGCGCCTCGAGCGCGTCCCTTCGGAACTCGGGCAGCTCGTCGAGGAAGAGGACGCCGAAGTGGGCGAGCGAAAGCTCGCCGGGGCGCGGGTCGACTCCGCCGCCCGCGAGAGCCGCCGCCGACGCGCCGTGATGCGGCGCGCGGAACGGACGCTGCGTGAGGAGCCCGCTTCCAGCGGGAAGACGGCCCGCGACGCTCCAGATGCGCGTCGCGTCGAGGCTCTCCTCGCGTGAGAGCGGCGGGAGGATTCCGGGAAGCCGCCGCGCCAACATCGTCTTGCCGGAGCCCGGAGGGCCGGAAAACAGGATGTTGTGCCCGCCCGCGGCGGCGATCTCCAGGGCCCGGCGCGCGACCGCCTGGCCCCTCACGTCCGCGAGGTCGGGCTCGGATCCCGCGAGCGGCGGGCGAACGGCGGAAGGCACGACCCGCGGGAGGACCTCCCGCCCGAGGAGATGGGCGATCGCCGCTCCGAGGTGCGGTGTCGCAAGAACGGCGAGAGACGGGACGGCGGCGGCCTCCTCCGCGTTCTCGGGGGGTACGAGGATTGCCCTCTCTTCCCGGCGCGACGTCTCGGCGAACGACAGGACGCCCGGCACGCCTCGGAGCTCTCCGTCGAGGGCGAGCTCTCCGACGAGGGTCGCCTTCGCGAGCGCCTCGGCGGGCAGGTCTCCGTTCGCGGCGAGGATCGCGAGCGCGATGGCGAGATCCAGCGCCGTTCCCGATTTCGGGAGATCGGCCGGCGCGAGATTGACGACGACGTTCTTCGACGGCAGCGGGAACGCGACGTGCCGAAGCGCCGAGCGGATGCGCTCGCGGCTCTCCTTCACGGCGGCGTCCGGGAGGCCCACGATCGTGAGGCCGGGAAGCCCCGCCCCGATCGCGGCCTCCACGACGACCGTGCGGCCTTCGAGGCCGGCGACGGTAGCCGAATACGCGCGGGCGACGGTCATCTGCTGGCGCGCCGCTCCGGGCCGGTCAGTTCAGCGCGGCGAGCGAGAGGACGAGCGTCTGCCCTGCCTTGAGCGCGTGCGGAGAGCGAAGGCGGTTCTCGCGGAGGATCGCGTCGATCGTCGTCCCGTATCGAGCGGCGAGAGAGTAGAGCGTGTCGCCCTTCTTGACCGTGTGGCGGACGACTCGGGTGCCGCGCGTCTCGCGCACCCGCGCGTCTCTTGCTCGCGTGTCTTGTGGCAACGCCGCTCGCGCAGGCGTGTCGACGAACCCCTCGGGGGGAATCGCGAGGGCGACGGGGGCCGGCTCTTTTTGCCGCGAGAGCGTCGTGAGCGGAACGGACGTGTAGGGGCCGACGCCGGACGCCGACGTGATCGCGGCCGCCGGCGTCGGGACGCCGCGGATCTCGCCCTGGGGGGCGCCGGGCG
>DATIFW010000048.1:0-2166 GCA_035455045.1 Thermoanaerobaculia bacterium
AAGGCGAACCTCTCGGAGGATTTCCTCAAGAAGTACATTTACGGCGCGGACATCGCGAAGGACCTCTCGGCCGAGGACATCGTCAAGCTGCGGAATGCAGGCCTTCCGGAGAGCCTCATCTCGGCCGTCACCGAGCGCAAGCAGGTCGCCGCCCCCGCGGCCGCTCCCGTTCCGACCCCCGCTCCGTCCCCCACTCCGACGATGTCCATGCGGTGGGAAGGGCTCGCGCGCCGCAACAGCGGCGTCGTCCTTTTCAAGAGCCGGTGGGACCCCGGCGTCCTCGAGTTCAAGGAGGAGACGCTGCGCTGGACGGACGCGCGCGACGCGTCGAAGAACGTCCTCTTGACGGCGAAACAGATGACCGAACAGCAGCTCACCTGTCTCAAGAAGGCCGGCGGCAACGAATGCTTCGAGTGGGTCATCAAGACGAAGGGACAGGAGTATCGCTTCCGCGACATCGCCTGGGAGCAGGGCGACAACGCGAAAGTCATGGAGCTCTTCGCGTACTTCAAGGTCCGCTACCCGAACCTCGTCTCCTCGCAGGTCCCGGTGGACGAGAAGTAGACTCCGCTACTTCTTCGCCGGCTGGGAGCGCAGGATCTCGAGCCAGTCGAATGCGGCCGAGAGCGTGCGGTCGTCCGTCGCGCCACTCACGCGGTCCTTCGGGGACTCGGCGTACGCGAAGACGAACTTGAGCTCGTTCACGCCCCTCTTCCAGAGCGCGCGGGGGACGGCGACCGCGTAGACGCGCGGCTCGCCGCCGAGCGTGAGCAGGTCGGTCTTCTGGTCGTTCACGAACAGGGTGAGCGTCTGGGGCGGCGCACCCGGGAAGAGGAACGGCCAGCATCGGAAGCGCACGAGGCGGTCGCCGTCGGCGCGGCTCACGATCGAGACGCGCGCCTCGCGGCCGTGGGCCCAGACGAACGTGTCGCCGAGCTCGGTCCTCTCGAAGCCGTCCCAGCCCGCGCCGAGCGAGCCCGTCGTCGTCTCGGGATCGAAGTTGAGGGAGCGGGTCTCCTCGGGCGTCTTGCAGGCCCCCGTGAGGATCGACGTGAAGAGGAGGACGGGAGCGAGGGTCGCTCGGAAAGCGCGGGGCTGCACGCGTCTCATCGCGAGCGGTTCTCCCGCCGCACCTCGACGCCCGTGGCCACGAAGACGGCGCCCGTCTCGCCGGCGCGGGCGCGCCCCTCGGCCGCGAGGAAACCGCCCACGAAGTCCTGGGGAAGCTCGAAGGACCCGTCGGAGACGACGGGCAGGACGGCGTTTCCCTCCTTCAGCGCCGGCCGGCCGGCGGCTCCCGCGTTCGGCCCCTCGACGCGGACGGGCTTTTGGGAGTAGCGCGCGGGCTCCCTGACCACGGCCGCCACCGAAACCGGCGAGAGGCCGCGAAGCGGCTTGCCGTAGAGGTCGGCTGCGGTCGCGGGGAATGCGGCGAAGAGCGCGGCGAAGAGCGTCGCGAGGGCGGCGGCGGCGAGGAGACCCGGCCGGCGCCTCACAGGTCCAGGCCCTTGGCGCCGCTGAAGGGGTACGTCACGCTCGCGGCGGGGCACGGGTTGGAACCGGAAGGAGTGCCGCTCGGGCGCGTGTACGTGAGGTTTCCATAGATGGAACCGTCGAAGTACGTCTTGATGACCCCGCTGAAAGCCGCGTTGTCCGACATCGTCCCCGCGAAAGACGTGCTTCCGTCCGCGTTCTTCGTGAACGTCGTGTTCTTCCCGGGATCCGTCCCGAAGCCCTGAATGAAGAAGAGAGTGTCCTGGCCGCCGCACGCGGGAATCACGATCCCCGCGGTCACGAGATCGAAGTTGCCGCCAAAGACGTCGGCTCGTCCCGAGAAATTGTACCCGCCGTCGTCGAGGATGAGCCCGTACGCTCCGTTGTTCGCCACCGGCACCTTGACGGGCGGGGCGTAGCTGATGGAGCCGATCGCGTTGTCGATGATGGAGGCCCCCGTCGCGACGGGTCCGCCGCTCGTCACCGTCACGAGCGCGGTCAGGTTCGTATCGCTCGCGGCGGGGACGTATCCGAAGAAGTTCCCGATGTTGTTGATCTGGGTCTGCGAGAGCTTTCCGAGCGTGAGGTTCTTCGAGCCGAGGGACGAGCCGTCCGCCTTGCGGAGCGTCACCGTGACGCCGGTCTGGCCCGTCGCGTTCGTGGAGAGGAGAA
>DATIFW010000049.1:0-4407 GCA_035455045.1 Thermoanaerobaculia bacterium
GTCGGCGATTTGCCGCTCCACGACCTCGATCTGGCGCGCGAACGTCACCGCACCGAGATCGTGTGCGCCCCCCGACGGATCCGGCGCCGCCTGGCGGAGCGCCGCGACGCGCGACACGAGCAGCTCCTCGAAGCGGTCCGCCACGGACGCGTGCGCGTAGATGCGCTCCGTGCGGATGCACACCTGGCCCGAGTGGATGAAGCTCGACCACGCCGCGGCCTCGGCCGCCCTCTCGAGGTTCGCGCCCGGGAGCACGACGAGCGGCGACTTGCCTCCCAGCTCGGTCACGCACGGAATCAGCCTCTCCCCGCAGCGCGAGGCGATCCTTCGTCCCGTCGCGACCGAGCCCGTGAACATGACGGCGTCCACGAGGTCCACGAGCGCGGCTCCCGCGCCGCCCCGCCCCGTGACGACCTGGAAGACGTCCGGCGGATTCCCCGCGCTCTCCCAGAGGTCGCGCAGCACGCACGACGTGAGAGGGGTGACCTCGGAAGGCTTGAGCACGACCGTGTTGCCGGCCAGGAGCGGCGCGACGGCGTCGGCCGCGTTGTTGAGGAGCGGGAAGTTCCAGGGACCGATGACGCCCACGACGCCGAAGGGGTGCCGCACGAGGCGCGTCTTTTTCGTGAGGAAGAGAAGCGGGTGACGAGTCTCCTCGGCGAGGGCGCGCCGCGAGAGCCGCGCCATCGCCCGAATCAGCTCGCAGAGGTAGAGAACCTCGATCCCCTCCGCCTCGTGCCGGGGCTTGCCGCTCTCCCTCACGAGAGTCTCGGGCACGAGCGGCGTGTCGAGAATCAAGTCACGCCATTTCAGGAGCGCCTCGATCCGCACCTCGAGCGACGCCGTGGCCCAGGGAGGACCGGCCGCGCGGGAGCGCGCGACGGCCGCTGCGACGCCCGCAGCATCGAGGTCGGGGACCTCGCCGGCGAGCTCTCCCGTCGCGGGAGACGTCACGCGCAGCGTCCCCCCGCCCGGCCTTTCGATCTTCGGGACCTCGACGGTCACGCTCACTCTCTCATCCTATCGCCGGAGGCCTTCCCCGGCTCGCGCGTCGGCGAGCGCTGTGCCGCCCGCAGCGTCGCCGGCCATTCCGCGAGCGGCAGGGAGGCGAGGCGCGCGTACTCGGGCCGCGCTCCCGCCCGCATCACCTGCTCGAGGATCTCGCGGGCGAGCCTCTCGTTCCCCGAATCCCGGGCCGCGAGGGCGAGCACCATCCCGAAGTCCGGAGCCCCTCTCTGGGCGGGAGGCAGGGAGCGTACGAAGTCCAGGAGCGTCTCGCGCTTCCCGGCGAGCCGGTACGCCTCGGCGAGCGCCGTGATCGTCTGTGGCGAGGGCACGCGCCGGTAGAGCTCTTCTCCGAACTCGATCGCGCGATCCGGGCGGCGCATGTCCTGCGCCCGAAGCTCCTGATCGTAAAGGCAGTCGATGAACGAAAGGACCGTGTCCCTCTGGTCGCCGCGGCGCGTGAGCGACATGCCGAGATGCGGCCAGCGGAACGGAGACGTCAGGAAGACGAGCGCGCTCGCGGGGATCACGCGTTCCGGCGGGGCCGCCACCTCCTGACCTTTCACGTCCGTCCGCCACGGCGGTTTCGCGAGCGCGGCGTTGACGTCGCCTCCCCCGAAGCGTGTCATGAGGAGCCAGGCGTTCACCTTGAGAGGAGAAAGGCCGGCGTGCATCGCGGCGTCGTGAATCGGAAGGAGAACGATGCCCGAGGTCGCGGGATCGACTTCGTACGCGAAGGCCGGGAAGTCGGCGCGCTCCGACTCGGAGAGCGGCCTCGGCTTCAGGGTCGCGTAGTACCACGCGAGGGCGCCGTCGGGCTGGAGCGCCCCCACGGCATTGACGAGAACGCCAATCGCGAACAGAACCCGGAAGACGAGAGCCGGCATGGCCTGAGCGCCGAGAACCGCGAGGCCCGAAAGAAGCGGGACGAGCGGAACGAGAAGTCTCGGGCCCCAGCCCGAGGTACCGTCCCAGGACCACCAGGCCGCGGTCGTGACGAGCACGAAGAGAGAGAACCCCGAGAGAGCAAATGCGAGAGCGCGCCGCGTGCGCGCGAGCCGTACGACGCCGGGCACCGCGAGAAGCGCGAGCGGGAAATACAGGAAGAGCCCTTTGTTCGGCCCCACGGTGAGGCGCCAGAGCCCGTCGAGCACGGGATGGCTGAAGCGCTCGCCCGAATAGGAGGCGAACGGACGCCCGAAGCGCACGATCTCGAAAACGAGCCAGAGCGCGGCGGGAAAGAGCCAGCCGGCGCAGGCGGCGAGCGAGCGTCGCACGCGAAGGGAGTGCTCCGAGCCGAACCAGAGTACGGCGAGGACGCACGGGAAGAGCACGACGAGGATCGACTTGGCCAGAAGCCCGAACCCGGCAGCGGCTCCCGCGAACGCCGCAAGGGCGTACGCGCGTCGCACGGAGGCGCCCTCCTGCGTCGCGAGGACCGCGCACGAGAACGCGCCGCCGACGCACGCCGCCTGAAGCGGTTCGGACCAGTCGGACCCCGCGTAGGCCCACAGGGGCGACGCGATCGCGGCGGCGAGACAGGCGCGGCGCGTGGCTGCCGCTCCCGCACCCAGAGCCCGGGCGAGCAGGCCCGCGGCGCCGGCCGCGAGGAGGACGAGCAGGATCTGCCCGAGAACGAAGAGAGTCTGGGAAGAGCCCGCACCGAACGCGTTCTCGAAAGGACCCGCGAGCGCGGTGATCGGCGCGCGGACGAGCGACGGGCCGATCCCGTACCGGGTCACCGCGTCCCCGGCGGGCCGCGCGATGTCGACCGGGTGCCCGCGCGCGATCCCGATCTCTCCGAGAGCGGACATCGCGTACGCCGTGCGCGTCATGATCTGCCCGTCGGTGACCAGGCCGAAGACGCGTTCGTCCGTCGTGAACGCGATCACGAAGGCCGCGATGCCGAGAGCGAAAAGGACGGGGCGGCGGTCGGCCAGCGGCGTCATGGAACGAAAGGCACGCGTCGATTCAGTATATCGAAGGCGACGAAAGCACCCGCGGACGCTACAATGACCGCGGATGACCGCTCCTGCGGGCAAATTTTCGGACCATCTCTCCGACGTCTACTTCGCCGACCTGAAGCTCCCGCACGCGGTGAGCGCGGGCATCGCCGGGTGCGGATTCGTCCGGGCCACGCCGATCCAGGCGGCGACGCTCCCCCTTCTCCTCGCCGGTCAGGACGTCGCCGCCCAGGCCCAGACGGGCACCGGGAAGACGGCCGCGTACCTCATCGCGATCTTCACGCGCTTCGTGAGGGCGAAGCGCCACAAGGCATCTCCGAACCCGCGCGCGCTCGTCGTCGCGCCCACGCGCGAGCTGGCCGTACAGATCCAGGAGGACGCGCGCCAGCTCGGGCATTTCTTGAAGATCCGCATCGTGACCGTTTTCGGCGGCATCGATTACGGGCGCCAGCGCGACCAGCTTCGAGCCGGCTGCGACCTTCTCATCGGAACTCCAGGGCGCCTCCTCGACTACGAGCAACAGGGCGCGACGTCGTTCGGCGAGGTGGAGTCGCTCGTCATCGACGAAGCGGACCGCCTGTTCGACCTCGGTTTCATCAAGGACCTGAGGCGCATCCTTCGCCGCTGCCCGCCCCCGGGTCGCCGGCACTCCATGCTTTTTTCGGCCACGCTCTCTCTCCGCGTGATGGAGCTGGCGTACGAGCACATGAACGACGCGAAGAAGATCGAGATCCGCCCCGAGCACATCACCGCCGACCGCGTCACGCAGGTGCTCTACCACGTTTCGCAGCGCGAGAAGATCCCTCTCCTCCTCGGACTCCTGAGACGCGAGGGCGTCGAGCGCACGATGCTTTTCGTGAACACGAAACGCTTCGCCGAGCGCCTCGTCGCGAACCTCGAGAGGCACGGATTCCGCATCGGCGCGCTCACCGGAGACATCCCGCAGGCGCGGCGCCTCAAGATCCTTCAGGACTTCAGGAGCGGCGCGCTGCCGCTCCTCGTGGCCACCGACGTCGCGTCGCGCGGCCTCCACATCGACGGCGTCACGCACGTCATCAACGTGGATCTCCCCCAGGACCCCGAGGACTACGTTCACCGGATCGGACGCACCGCGCGCGCCGGCCAGTCGGGCAAAGCCATCTCGCTCGCCGACGAGGACTACGTGTTCTCGCTGGATGCGATTCAGCGCCTCATCGGAATGAAGATCCCCGTGGAGTTCGCGGACAACGCGCTCTTCGCGGCGCCTGCGGCGCCGAGGGAAGAGAAGGCGGCGCCTGCGGCGCCGAAGATTTCTTCGAAGGTGAAGAGAGAGGAGGCAGAGCGCGTCGAAACGGCCGCGCCGCTGGCTCTGCCGACGCTCGGGGAGCTGCCCGAAAAGACCCTCTCGCACGAGCCGCGCCCACCGATTTCACTGGCCGGAACCATCCCACCCACCTTC
>DATIFW010000050.1:0-5142 GCA_035455045.1 Thermoanaerobaculia bacterium
GCGCCGTGGCGGCCCTCTCGCATCCGAACATCCTCGACATCCACGACGTGGGCTCCGCGGGCGGCGTCTCCTTCGCGGTCACGGAGCTCCTCGAGGGCCAGACCCTGGGCGAGAGGCTGGGGCATGGTCCGCTCCGCAGCCCACTCCCATGGCGGAAGGCCGTCGAGATCGGCCTCAGCGTCGCCGACGGGCTCGGGGCCGCGCACGCGCACGGCATCGTCCACCGCGATCTCAAGCCCAGCAACATTTTCCTGACCTCGGACGGACGCGTGAAGATCCTCGACTTCGGCATCGCGACGCTCGAAGTCCGCGACACCGACGCCGGAGTGGACGACGTCATGGCGATCACGGAGACCGGGACTCTCGTGGGAACGGCGGGCTACATCTCGCCCGAGCAGATACGGCGGAAGCCCGCCGATCAACGGAGCGACATCTTCTCGTTCGGTTGTGTTCTCTACGAGATGGTGACGGGCAAGCGGTCGTTCGCCGGGGAGACCGCACCGGAGGTTCTGGTCGCAACGCTGCACAAGGAGCCCCAGGATCCCGCCGACCTCGCGCCGGGAATCCCCGAGGACCTCCGTCTGCTCGTCCTGCGCTGCCTCGAAAAGGACCCCGGGCAGAGATTCCAGACGGCGCGGGACCTCTCCTTCGCTCTCAAGCTCATGGGGACGGCGCCTCCTGCCGCGCGGAGCGGGGCCGTCAAAACGACGCTCGTGACGCCTTCCCTCGCGCCGAAGGTCGGGCGCCGCACCGCCCTCATCGCCGCGTGCGTCGTCGCTGCGGCGGTGCTCGTGGCGCTCGCCTGGGCGTACTCGAGCCGGTCCTCCGGACGGATCGAGTCCCTCGCCGTTCTTCCGTTCGATAACGACACGGGAAGAACCGAGGACGAGTACCTCGCCGAGGGCATCACGGAGGACCTCATCAACGGTCTGTCCCGAGTGCCCGGGCTGCGCGTGATTGCCCGGAGGACCGTGTTCAGCCTCGACGAGAAGGACCCCGCCAAAGCCGGTCAGAGGCTCGGAGTCCAGGCCGTC
This sequence comes from Thermoanaerobaculia bacterium, assembly GCA_035455045.1. Lineage (GTDB taxonomy): Bacteria > Acidobacteriota > Thermoanaerobaculia > UBA5066 > UBA5066 > Fen-183. The sequence continues at coordinate 1,035 of DATIFW010000050.1, forward strand.
CTGTCCGGCCGCGTGCAGCGGCGCGAAAGCGGCATCTCGGTGCAGGCCGAGCTCATCGACGTGCAACATGGCGCGCACATCTGGGGCGACCGGCTCTCCGGGCCGAGCTCCGGAACCTCGGCGTTGGCCGCCGAAATCGCAGAGAGGTCCTCGCGATCACTGAATCTTCCGTTGAGCGGAGCCGACAAGAAGCGCCTCGCGGACCGCTCGACCCACGACGCGGAGGCCTGGGACCTCTATTTGCGTGCCCGATACCATTGGAACAAGCGGACCGAGGAGAGCTACGAGAAAAGCCTCGCCCTGTTCCAGAAGGTCCTCCAGCGCGACCCGAAGGAAGCCCTCGCCTGGGCGGGCCTCGCGGACGTGTACAACCTCCAGGCGTTCTACGGGTTCAGGCCCCCCCGCGAGATCCTCCCGCAGCAGCGCGCGGCGGCTCTCCGCGCCGTCGAGCTCGATCCCACCCTCAGCGGCGCGCATGCCGCGCTCGCGGACGCGAAGTACGAGTTCGATTGGGACTGGAAGGGAGCGGAAGAGGGATTCCTCACGGCGATCGCCCTCAACCCGAACGACGCGGTCGCGCATCAGTGGTACTCCAACCTTCTCAGCGCGTCGAGCCGCTTCGAGGAATCCCTCCGCGAGATCCGACTCGCGCGTCAGCTCGACCCCTTGAACGGCCCCATCAACATGGACGTGGGGTTGGCGTCGTACTTCGCCGGCGACGACGTCGAGGCGGTGAAACGGCTCAAGGAAGCGGCCGAGCTGGAGCCGGCGTCACCGTTGACGCGGATCTTCCTCGGTTTTTCCCAGCTCCGGGCCGGGCGCTCCGACGAAGCCATCTCCGAGTTCGCGCGGGCCATGAAGCTCGAGGAAGGCCAGCCGGATCCGCTCGCCGCCTGGGGACACGCCTCTGCACTCGTCGGACGTCGCGCCGAAGCGGAAGATGCCCTCCGCCGGCTCAAGGCGATGTCGAAGGAACGGTTCGTCTCGGGGGTGGCGTTCGCGCTCGTGGAAGTCGGCCTGGGCCACAAGGAGAAGGCGCTCGACTGGCTCGAAAAAGCCGCCGACGAGCGCGAGGGCCGCCTCGTCTTCCTCCGGGTGTTTTCGCCGTGGGATCCGCTCCGCGCCGAGCCCCGCTTCCGGGCGATCGTCCGCCGTCTGAACATCCCGCCGGCGGTGTGACGAAGATCCTTGGCTCTAGGCCAGCTTCAGGTCTTCCGCGAGGAGCGCGTAATCGACGGCGCCGCGCGAGGACCCGTCGAACTCGAAGATCGTCTTCCCGACGGACGGCGCCTCGGCGAGCGCGACGTTGATGCGGATCGGCGAGAGGATCTTCGTGAAGCGCTCGCGCAGCGTGTCGAGGAGCTCCGTCGAGACCGCGGTCCTGAGGTCGTAGAACGTCGGCAGGACGCCCGCGATCTTGAGCGGCTTTTCGCGCGAAGCGTTCTCCTCCTTCACGAAGAGGCGCGTCTTCTCGAGCGCCGGGAGCGAGAGGAAGTCGAGCTTCGCGGGCAGGATGAGCTCCTCCGCGACGTGGTACACGTTCTCGAGGAGAAGCGAAGCCGCGGGCGGACAATCGAAGATGACGACGTCGTACGTCTCCTCGCCGAGAGACGCGAAGCGCTTTTCGAGGCGGGTCCTTCGCTTTTCCTTCCCCTTTTCCCGGAACACGTCCTCGACGTCGAGGAGGCGGTCGCCCGACGGCAGGACGTCGAGATTCTCGCGAGACGCGCGCACGACCGAATCCTCGAAAGCAGCCTCTTTCGTCGCCCAGGCCGAGAGGCCTAGAGCTTCAGAGAGCCCGAGGGACATTCCGACGCCTCCCTGGGGATCGGCATCCACGAGGAGCGTCCGTCGCCCGGCGCGGGCGGCGGCAGCCGCCAGGTTCACGGCGGTCGTCGTTTTCCCCACGCCGCCTTTGAGCGCGGACACGGCCAGCACGCGGCGGCGGCTCGTCGTCATCGTTCGATTCCGGCCTCGGGTCTTATCATGTTTCCGTGAACTTCCTTTCGGCGGACCCGCTCGATCCCGGCTCGCTTCTGGCCGTCCTGCGGCGGGGTAAAGACGGCGGACTCGCCCTCTTCGTCGGCGTCGTGCGCGGCGAAAACGAGGGCCATCGGGTGGATCGGCTGGAATACGAGGCCTACGGTCCCATGGCGGAAAAGGAGATGTCCCGCATCGCACAGGATCTCTCCCGAAGCCACCCTGACGCGCAAGTCATTTTCCGCCATAGAGTTGGCGCTCTCGTGGTGGGCGATGTCGCCGTGGTGGTCGCAGCCTCCGCTCCCCATCGGGCGGAGGCGTTTGCCGCCTGCCGGGCCGGAATCGAGGCAATCAAGGCCAGGGTTCCGATCTGGAAACGCGAGTTCGGCCCCTCCGGCGCCGTCTGGGTCGAACCCTGCGGCGAGCAGAGCCATCCGCACGAAAGTGATTGAAAACTCAACTACTTCCTTCTAAAATCTGACGTCCGGAAATCAGTTCTGGCCGGCTCCCCCGGAACGGGAGGAACGCGGACAGTCTCGCCCACGGTCCATGCAGTTTTCGGGGCCGGCGTTCTTCCGGGAGACGGATTCGGAGGTTTGAAGATGTTTCTCGCCCTGAGGCGGATTCACGTTTCCGCTAGCGATTTCCAGCGCTCGCGTCGGTTCTACGGCGAGACGCTCGGACTGCCCGAAGGAGGCGGGTTCGAGAACGACTGGGTCGAGTTCGCGCTGGGCCCACTGCTTCTCAAGCTCACGCCCCTGCGCCCCGGCGAAGTGCCTTCGCGCAACCAGGTTGCCGCGGTTTTTTCCACGTGGTCGCTCGACGAGACGATTGGGAAGCTCAAGGAACGCGGCGTCACCGTGACGCGCCCGCCGACCGATGAATTCACGGGGCGCTCGGCTGAGATCCTGGACCCGGACGGCTACCGGATCATCGTCTTCCAGGCCTCGGATCTGCATCCCGATGAAGACTGGGTGCCGACGTCACAGGTCGACGAGCTCGTGAAACAGAAGCTCCATGCCCGCAAAAGGCGCGAGCAGGCGAGGACGCTCGGCGGAGCAAGAAAGAAAGCGCGCCGGCCCGCTCCCAAGAAAGCAGCGCAGAAGAAGAAAGCTCGTCCCGCGAAAAAGAAGGTGGCGAAGAAGACGGCCAGACGCGCCGCGAAAAGGCCCGCCGCGAAGAGGCCCGCCGCGAAGAGGAAGCCCGCCGGGAAGCGCGCACGGAAGAAGGCCGGTCGACGTCGTCGTTAGTCCGCCGCCCTTCCGTGGGAAGAGCCCGGGCCTGAACACTCCCTTCCGGCCGGAGGGAGAGCCACGATGACGACCTGTTCCCTTCTTGCGCGCACCTCTCGACGATTCCTTCCGTTCAGAACTTCCTCCGTTCTCGTCGTGGCTCTCCTTCTTTTCGGCCTCGGGCCCTTCACGGCGGAGGCGGACGGGCCGTCCATTCCGTTGCCCGTGAGACCGTCCACCGCCGAGGGAACGGTCTCGAAGATCACCGGTCCGGTCCTCGACCTCATCGAGGGCGGAATCCAGATCGACGTCACGAACGCCGCGATCACGGGCGGGGACGATCGCTTCGCGAGCCCTCTCCCGTGGGCCGGCATTCTCGTCGGCGCCCGGGTCGTCGCGCAGGTGACGGTGCCGGACGCACAAATAACGGTGTTTCCGCCGCCGCCTCTCCAGGCGACGAAAGTGGCGGTGTTTCAGACGCGCGCGGGCGAGCTCTCGGGCACGATCGGGTCCGTGGACGTCGCGGACGGGAAGTTCACGATGCTCTTCCGCACGGTCTCCACGAACGCGAGCACGAGATGGTCCGGAGGCGGCCCGAACGGCGCCGTCAAGGGGATCGGCGACCTCGCCGCGGGCATGTTCGCGATCGTCGCCGTCGTGAATTCCAGCGGCCTCCTCGCGACGAGCGTCGAAGCTTACGGGGGCACGCCGCCGGAGCTCTTTGCGTTCCGAGGCGCCGTGCAGACGATCACGCCGACGGCCTGGACGATCGCGGGCCGCACGGTGCAGGTGGATTCCGAGACGAAGATCGTCGGCAACCCCGGGGTGGGCGACATCGTCGACGTCGTCGCGCGCGTCCACAACCCGCCGCCGGGATCCCTCGCTCCCTCGTATTT
>DATIFW010000051.1:0-4008 GCA_035455045.1 Thermoanaerobaculia bacterium
CCACGACATTCGAGGGGCTGCCTTCCACGCGTTCCACGAAAAGACCCCCGATCCCCTGCAGGGCGTAGGCGCCCGCCTTGTCGTCGGGCTCTCCGGTCGCGGCGTATTCCCCGATCTCGGCCGCGCTCATCGGCGCGAAGACGACGCGAGTCGTCTCGCGTCCGGAGACGATCCGGCTTCCACGCGCGCAGGCGACGCCCGTCACGACGTCGTGCGCGCGGCCCGCGAGCGCGGCGAGCATCCGGCGGACGTCGCCACGATCCTTCGGCTTCCCGAGCGCGACGCCCTCGAGGACCACGAGCGTGTCGGCCGCGACGACGAGAGCCTCGGGCGCCCCGGCGGCCGCAGCCCCGGCCTTGGCCCGCGCGAGCCGCTCGGCCGCGTCGAACGGGGACTCGCCCTCCCGGAGGGACTCGTCGACCTCGGCGGCCCGTACGTCGAATGCGAGCCCGAGGGCGGCGAGGATCTCGCGCCGCCGCGGCGAGGACGAGGCGAGGACCAGGCGCGGACGAGACACGAGCGGAGCTTAGCGGAGCCTCACGGCCAGGCGCCCGGCACATAATCCTGCCGATGGCACAAAGACCCAGGTCCGAGGAGCGGCGCCGCCCGAGCGCAGCCGAAGACCGCCTGGCCGTCGCCCGTCTCGCGGCCGCCGAGGCGGCCCTCGAGCGTGGAACGGCGCTCGAGGACCTCGTGATGTCGACCTCGAACGCGTTCGTCCGCGCGTCCAACGCGGAGATCGACGCCGAGATCGGGCGGGCGATCGCGGCCTTCGGCCGCTTCCTCGAGGCGGACGCGGTGACGCTCTGGCTCTCCTCGGAGGACGGCACGCGCCTCGCGCCCGGCACGCGATGGCGGGTCGAGGGGCTCCGCGCGCCCGAACTGCAGCCGATCTCGGTCGAGGAATTCGCGTGGTCCGTCGGCCGGATGAAGCGCCATGAGGTCGTCCACGTGCCCCGGATCGCCGACCTGCCGCCGGAGGCCGCCGTGGAGCGCGCGGCCTCCGAGGCGGCCGGCGTGCAGTCGCTCCTGTTCGTTCCGATCCGCACGGCGCAGCAGTTCCTCGGCGTCCTCAGCTTCGCGACGATGCGCCGTGAAGCCGACTGGTCCCCCAAGACCGTGCGCGCTCTCCCCCTTCTCGCGCAGGTCCTCGCGAGCGCCCTCGAGCGCAAGAGGGCTGCGGCGCTCCAGGAGACGCGGGCACGCGTCGCGGAGGCCGCCGAGCAGGCGCGCGACCTCGACGAGTTCTACGCGGCCGTCCATGCGCTCCTGGGCAAGCTGATTGACGCCCGGAACTTCTACATCGCGCTCTGGGACGCGGACGAGAACCTGCTGAGCTTTCCCTATTTCGTGGACGAATTCGACCCGACGCCCGCGTCGAAACCTCTCGGCCGCGGCCTCACGGAGTACGTGATCCGCACGGGCAGGCCCCTCCTCGCCTCGCCGGAGCTCTTCGGGGAGCTCGTGAGCCGCGGCGAAGTCGAGGAAATCGGGGCGCCCTCTCTCGACTGGATCGGGGTGCCGCTGAAGTCCGGCGCCCGCATCTTCGGGGCGCTCGTCGTCCAGAGCTACAGCCGCGGGATCCGCTTCGGCGAGCGCGAGATCGGCCTTCTGACGGACGTCTCGCAGCACATCGCGGCCGCTCTCGAGCGCAAGCATGCGGACGCGTCGATTCGCCGCTCGCTCTCCCTCTTCGAGTCCACGCTCGAGTCGACCGCAGACGGGATCCTCGTCGTCGATCTCGCGGGGCGGGTCGTGTCCCACAACCGCCGATTCGCGGAGCTCTGGTCGATTCCGCTGGAGCTCCTGGAGACGCGGGACGACCAGCGCCTCCTCAGGCACGTCCTCGGCCAGCTGGCGGATCCGCCGGGGTTCATCCGCAGGGTCGAGGAGCTCTACGGCCGCCCCGAGGACGAGAGCTTCGACGTCCTTCACTTCCGGGACGGACGGATCTTCGAGCGCTATTCGCTCCCTCAGCGCCTCGACGGAGAGCCCGTCGGGCGCGTCTGGAGCTTCCGCGACGCGACGGCGCGCGTGCGTGCCGAGGCGGCCCTCCGGGCGTCCGAAGCTCGCTACCGCCGGATCTACGAGCGCAACCCCGCCGGATTCTTCCGCTCCACGCTCGACGGCCGGATCCTCGAGTGCAACGAGTCGTTCGCGCGCATGTACGGCTTCGCGTCGCCCGAGGACGCTCTCGACACGCCCGCCCACGAGCTCTACCCGACCGAGGCCGACCGCGCGCTCTGGATCGAGCGGCTTCTCAAAGAGCGCAGCTTCGTGAACCAGGAGTCCCGCGGCCGGTGTCTCGACGGGTCGCTCATCTGGACGCTCGAAAGCTGCGCGATCGTCGAGGAGTCCGGCCGCCCGCCCGTGATCGAAGGCACCTGCGTCGACATCACGGCCCGCAAGCGCGCCGAGGAGGAGATCGAACACCTCGCGTACCACGACGCGCTGACCGGCCTGCCGAACCGAAAGTGCCTCCAGGACCACATGGAGCTCGCGCTCGCGCAGTCTCGACGGGCGGGCTCGCGGCTCGCCGTGCTCTTCCTCGACCTCGACCGCTTCAAGCTCGTGAACGACACCATGGGACACGGCGTCGGCGACGAGGTCCTGCGCCAGGTCGCCTCCCGCCTGCGCGCATGCGTCCGCGGGGGCGACACGGTCGCGCGCGTCGGGGGCGACGAGTTCGTCCTCCTCCTCGCGAGCCTCGAGAAGGAGCACGTGGCCCCGCTTGCCCGCAAGATCCTCGACGCGGTCTCGGAGCCCCTCGTCGTCGACACCCACCGCCTCTCGATGACGACGAGCGTCGGGGTCAGTCTCTACCCGGAGGACGGCGCCGACGCCGACGTGCTCCTGCGCAACGCCGATATCGCCCTCTACCGAGCCAAGGAGCGCGGCCGGAACAACTTCCAGCTCTGCACGCCCGCCCTCAACGCGGCAATCCGCGAGCGGCTCGCCCTCGAGTCCGGCCTGAGGCGCGCGGTGGACAACGGGGAGTTCGTCCTCTACTTCCAGCCCGAAGTCATCCTCCCCTCGCGGACGATCGTCGGCGCGGAGGCTCTCGTGCGCTGGGAGCATCCCCAGCGCGGTCTCCTCCCGCCCGGCTCCTTCATCCCGCTCGCCGAGGAAACGCGCCTCATCGTCCCGCTGGGTGAATGGATCCTGCGGGAAGCGTGCGCGCAGGGGGCCCGGTTTCCGTCCGGCGCCGCGGGCGCCTGGTTCGTGGCCGTCAACCTCTCGGCACGGCAGTTCCAGCGCGGAAGCCTCGTGAAGACGGTCGAGGCGGCGCTCGAGGCCTCCGGCCTCTCCGCGGACCGGCTCGAGCTCGAGATCACGGAGAGCGTCGCCATGGGCGACGTCCAGGAGGCGATCGCAACGCTCCGGCGCCTGCGCGCGATGGGCGTCCGCGTCGTCCTCGACGACTTCGGCACGGGCCACTCGTCCCTCGCCTACCTCAAAAGCCTCCCGCTCGACGCGATCAAGATCGACCGGACGTTCGTCGCCGCGATCCCCGGAAGCGGCGCGGACGAGTCCCTCGTCATGGCGATCCTGGAGATGGCGCGCGGCCTCTCGCTCCGCGTCATCGCCGAAGGCGTCGAGACGGAGGAGCAGCTCGCCTTCCTCACGGCGAACGGCTGCCGCCAGGCTCAGGGCTACCTCTTCGGGCCGCCCGTGCCCGTGGGGCGGCTTTACGGGTAATAGCCCGAGATCGTCCGGGCGGACAGGTTCGAAGGCGTCATCTTCACCTCGATCTTCCGCCACTGGTTCGACAGGGACTTGTTCTGCGGCACGTACGAGAGGAGGTACTGGCTGCGCAGCTCCTCGTTGATCTCCGCGTAGATCTTCGCGAGGTTTCGCGCGGAGTCGACGTAATAGACGGTGCCGCCCGTCTCCTTCGCGATGCGGCTCAGCTTGTGTCGCACGTCGATCTGCGTCGACCCGATCTTCAGGCCGATGAAGTAGACGCTCACGCCGGTCTTTTTCGCGTAGTCGAGCGCGGCGTCGAAC
>DATIFW010000052.1:0-2959 GCA_035455045.1 Thermoanaerobaculia bacterium
CCCCGGGAAGGCGCCCCGGCGAGGGGCGCCTTCCCGCAGTTCGCCGGTGCTCGACGTCGATTCGCCGAATCGGGAGGGAAAAACGGGTCTCTGCGACGTATCTTTTGAACGGGAGACTCGCCATGGAAGAAAAGATCATCGCCAGGGACACCAGCCCTCGCAACGACACCCTGTCCCGCCTCGTCATCGGCCTCGCGCTCATCGCGGGCGGAATCCTCTTCACGCTCGACAACTTCGGCCTCGTGGACGTCTCGGAGCTCTGGAAGTTCTGGCCGCTCGTTCTCGTCGCGTTGGGCCTGGCGAAGTTCTCGAACCGCTCGTTCTTCACCGGGACGATCCTCATCGCCATCGGCACGCTCTTTCTCCTGCGCACGTTCGGTCTCCTTCACTTCCACCTGCGCTACCTTTTCCCGCTCATCTTCGTGCTGATCGGCCTGAGGATCGTGTTCGCGCATCGTCCGGGAGCGCGGACCTGGGACGCGTCGACGAATCCAAGCGGAACCCTGAACGAATGGGCGGTCTTCGGCGGCGGCGAGCGCCGGTTCATCTCGCCCGACTTCCAGGGAGGGCAGGCGAACGCGGTCTTCGGCGGCTTCAATATCGACCTGAGAGAGTCGAAGATGGCGGGCGATCGCGCGACGATCGACGTCTTCTGCTTCTGCGGGGGCGGCGAGCTGCGCGTGCCCGAGGACTGGAACGTGATTCTGAAGGTCGTCCCGATCTTCGGCGGCACCGACGACAAGAGCCGCCACTTCGCACCCGCGGCCGGAACCGCTCAAAAGGAGCTTCTCGTCACCGGCTTCATCCTCTTTGGCGGCCTCGGCATCAAGAACTAGGGGTGCGTCATGCACCCCTTCTTCACGCAGTCCGGGCGCCTCGGCGTTTACCTCCTCGCCTGGATCCCGCTGGCGGCGATCCTCGGCGGCCTCCTCGTGCTCGCCGGAGGGCTCTCGCTCCTCGAGGCGACGGCCCTTTCCGTCCCGCTCGCGCTCCTCTACGCGTTCTTGTGCCTCTCGTCCTGGTACCTCTGCCGCGCTTTTCCGATCGAGTCGGCCCGGCTCGTCGCGACCGCGTCGGCGCTCGCCGTGGCCTCGATCGTCGCGGCCTCGCTGTGGCTTCTCTCCGGGACGACGCTCGCGTGGGCGCTCGCCCTCTTGCCGGCCTTCGAGACGCTGCCCGACCGCCTCGCCCGCGCCGGCCCCGTCGTCTTCCTCCTCGGCGTCCTCCTCTACCTTCTCGTCCTCGCCATGCACTACGTGCTCGACGCGTCGGAGAAGGCCCGCGTCGAGGAGCGGCGCGCCGCGGACCTGAGGACGCTCGCCCGCGAGGCCGAGCTCCAGGCGCTCCGTGAGCGGCTCAACCCGCATTTCCTCTTCAACAGCCTGAACTCCATCGCGGCGCTCGTCGCCGACCGGCCCGAAGAAGCGCGCTCGATGTGTGCGCTTCTCTCGGACTTCCTGCGGACGACGCTCGGCATGTCGGAGCGCATCTCGATTCCCCTTCGGGAAGAGCTCGCGCTCGTACACCGCTATCTCGCCGTCGAGCGCGTCCGATTCGGCGACCGGCTCACGGTGTCCGAGAACGTCGACGCGTCGACGCTCGACGTGGCCGTTCCGCCCCTTCTCCTGCAGCCGCTCTTCGAGAACGCGGTCAAGCACGGCATCGGGGCGCGGCTCGAGGGCGGCGTCCTGTCGCTCGTGACGAGGCGCTCGGGCGGCCGCGTGTCCATCGTGGTCGAGAATCCCGCGGAAGCCGGGGCGGAGAGGCCCGCGGGCACGGGTCTGGGCCTCGCGAACGTGAAGCGGCGCGTCGCCGCCTGCTGGGGCGATGCCGGACACGTCGGCGCCCGGCTCCTCGACGGGCGGTTCCGCGTGGAGATCGAGCTGCCCGCGGAGGCCTGAGACTCCGGGCGGAGGCCCGGCGCTATCCTCGCGCCGTGGCCTCCCGCCCGCTCGGCGCCGTTCTCGTGGACGACGAGGAACTCGCGCGCTCGCTCCTGCGCCAGCTTCTCGCCGCGCACCCGGACATCCGGATCCTCGCCGAGTGCGCGAACGGCTTCGACGCCGTGAAGGCGGTCGCCGAGACGAAGCCCGATCTCCTCTTCCTCGACGTCCAGATGCCGCAGCTCGACGGACTCGAGGTGCTCGAGCTCATCGAGCGCGACGAAGCGGGCCGGCCGGCCGTCATTTTCGTCACAGCGTACGACCAGTACGCCCTGAAAGCGTTCGACGCGAACGCCGTCGACTATCTTCTCAAGCCCTTCGATCGCGCGCGCTTCGACACGGCGCTCGCACGTGCGCGTGCGCGCCTCGCCTCGGGAGAGACGCCCGCCAAGGATCTCCTCGTTTCCCGCGGCGCGCCTCTTTCCCGCGTCGTCGTGAAGGACGGCGTGGCGGTGACGGTCCTCCCCGTTTCGAAGATCGATTACGTGAAAGCCGAGGACGACTACGTCCTCCTCCGCGCAGACGGGCGGAACCATCTCAAGAATCAGACGCTCGCGAGCCTTGAGGAAACTCTTCCGAAGGAGCGGTTCGTGAGGGTCCACCGGTCGTATCTCCTGAACCTCGACCGGCTCGTGCGCCTCGAGCCTTCCCCGACAGGCGCGCCGATGGCCGTGTTGGCGGACGGCGCCCGGATTCCGGTGAGCCGGACGGGAGCGCAGCGCCTGCACGACCGCCTCGGCAGTTGACGCTCGACCCCTCCGGCGACGCCGCGCTAGAGTCCCGCCGTGGAGTGGCCCTTCGGCAGAACGCGGGACGCAAGAAGAGGAAAGCAGCCCCCGCTCCCGGAGAAGGAGATTCCCCGCGACGACGAGCGCCACGGCCCCGCGCCGCCTCCGCCGCGCACCGCACACGCGCCGCGCGTTTCGGTTTACGGGTTCAGCTCGGTCCCCTCGCAGCACCTGTTGCGGTTCGGCGAGGGACATGGTGGGTTTTTCTTAGAAGGGGAAGAGGGAAAC
>DATIFW010000053.1:0-4288 GCA_035455045.1 Thermoanaerobaculia bacterium
CCCTACGTCGACACGTTCTTCCGGACCCGCCGCGAGCGCGCGGACACGGCCGTCATGGGCTCCTCGATGGGCGGCCTCTTCTCGTTCTTCGCGGCGTGGACGCGAAGTGACGTCTTCGGAAAGGCCGCATGCCTCTCGAGCTCGTTCTGGTGGAACCGGCGCTGGATGGTCCGCGAGACCGAGAAGGACTTCTGCCCTCTTCCCCCGCCCCTGTTCTACGTGGACAGCGGAGCCGCGAGGAACGCCACCGAGGAGGACGCGAACCTCCGCGACGGATACCACCACACGATGGCGCTCCGGAAGGCCCTCGTCGGGCACTGCTACGTCCCGGGCATGAACCTGCACGTTCTCGCTTTCCCCGGCCACCGCCACGACAACGCGTCGTGGGCCGCTCGGCTGGGCATTCCCCTGCAGCTCCTCTTCCCGCCGGGGTCCTGACGCGAAACCGCCGCGCCGTAACGTCATCCAATCCTCCGAGGAGAGCCGCATGCCGACCGTTCCCGCCCCTTCGACGACGATGAAAGCCGTCGCCGTCCGCCCGGGACAGCCCGATTCCGTCCACCTCGCCTCCCTCCCGCGGCCGTCTCTCGACGAGGTGCCGGGGGGGCGCGGCGTTCTCGTGCGCGTTCTCCGCGTCGGCGTGGACGGAACGGACAAGGAGATCAACGCCGCCGAGTACGGAGCGGCGCCCGCGGGATCCGACGTCCTCGTCATCGGACACGAGGGCTTCGGCGTCGTCGAGGCCGTCGGCCCGAACGTCACGGAGGTCGCGCGCGGCGACTACGTCGTCGCGACGGTCCGGCGGCCCGGCACGAGCCCCTACGACGCGATCGGACTCCAGGACATGACGACGGACGACACCTATTTCGAACGGGGCATCAACCTCCGCCACGGCTACCTCGCCGAGTCGTACGTGGACTCGGTGGACTACATGGTCAGGGTGCCCCAGAAGCTTCGCGAGGTCGGAGTCCTCCTGGAGCCGGCCAGCGTCGCCGAGAAGGCGATCTTCCAGGCGTGGGAGATCCAGCGGCGCCTCCGCGTGTGGCGGCCCCGGAAGGCGGCCGTCCTGGGGACGGGCACGCTCGGCCTCCTCGCCTCGCTCTTCCTCAGGCTGCGCGGCCTCGAGGTCGTCGCGGTCGGCCGCACTGAGAGGCCGTACCGCAACGCGGACCTCCTCGAGGCCCTCGGCGTGACGTACGTCAGCTCGAAGGACTCGAACCTGGCGGAAGTCGCACGCGCGCACGGGCCCTTCGACTTCATCCTCGAAGGGACGGGCCAGTCGCAGCTCGCGTTCGAGGCCATGGACGTCCTCGGCAAGAACGGTGTCCTCGCGATGGTCAGCGTGACCGGCGGCGGGAAGACGATCACGATCCCATCGGACCGCATCAATCAGGGGTTCGTCCTCGGCAACAAGGTCGCGTTCGGCAGCGTCAACGCGCATCGGGAGGACTTCGAGCGCGGCGTGCTCGACTTCTCCCGCGCAGAGCTGACGTGGCCCGGCTGGCTCGCGAAGCTCCTGACGCACCCGGTCAGGGGCCTCGAGTGCTTCCGCGAGCTCATCGAAACGCTCACGACCGCCAAGGGCGCGATCAAGGTCTACTGCGAGGTCGCGCCCCTTTAAGTCGAGCCCAGTCTTGAGATAGGATCTCAAGATCGGAGGCCGGCCATGAGCTATTTGCGCGAGGGCGCGATCGACGAGGAGCAGTTCCCGTCGCTGGCGGCGATGAAGAAAGATTACGGGTTCATCCCGAACTTCTTTCTCGCCCAGACCCGGCGCCCCGACCTCATCGAGGCCGAAGGTCGGCTCATCGACGCAATCCTCATCGACGAAGGCGCGCTGTCCCGGACTCAGAAGGAATACATCTTCCTCGTGTGCTCCGCGGCGAACCTGAGTACGTACTGTGTGACGGCCCACTGCGAGATCGTGCGTGCTCTCGGGATCAAGGGGCCCGAGCCCGAGCAGATCGCCATCGATCATACGCAGGCGCGCATCTCCGTTGCGGACAAGGCGCTCCTCAACTTCGCCGTCAAGCTGAACGGCCGGCCCACGGAGATCGGGCCGCGCGACATCGACGTCCTCAGGACCTACGGCTTCGACGACCCGAAGATCCTCGAGGCCGTCCTCGTCGTCGGGCTCGCACGCTTCGCGAACCTCGTCGCGGAGGGCCTCGGCACGGTTCCCGACTTCGACTCCTCGAAGGCCGACGAGGTGCTGAGGAAGAAGGCTCTCGGAGCGGAACACGCTTCTCGTTGACGATCGCGGCCTCCCGCCCGGCCTCGTTGACGCCCTCAGGTCCGTTCCGCGGGTCGCCGCGGCCGTCGAGCGCCTGGCGGCCGCGCTCCTCCTCGAGCCGGGCGCTCTGCCGCGGGGACTACGACGTTTGCTCGTCAAGGCACTCGTCGGCGGCGAGGTCGAGCCGGGAGGGACACGCGCCGAGCAGGATCTCGGCCGGTTCGCCGTCCGCCTGAGCGTCGAGCCCTTCGCCATTTCCGGCGACGATTTCGAGGTCCTCCGCTCCCGGAACCTCCCCGAGGAAGGAATCCTCGAAGCGGTTCAGCTCGCGGCTTTCGCGCGTTTCCTGAGAACGCTCTCGCGCGGCCTGCGCCTTCCCGGAGCCCCGCCCCCCGACGGGGCGCCCGCCGACGGCGACCCATCCCGCGCGGCCGTCCCCGGCCCGTCCGGATTCGCCACGGGCGGGCCGTGGCTCAGAACCGCGGACGCCGATCCCGCGGGCCTTCCCGGCGCGAGCATCCTCCTCGACGCCTTCGGCTTCGTGCCGAAGCTCTATCGCGCGCAGTCGGCGACCCCCGCGGCGTTCGCAGCCGAGGCACACGCGGTGGAGGCTCTTCTGCTCTCTCCCGATGGGCTTTCGCGCGTGCGGCGGGAACTCGTGGTCGTGGCCGTGTCCGCGGCGCTCGGGAACACGTCCTGTTTCACGCTCCACTCCGAGGCGCTGGCGGCCCTCGGCCTCTCCGAAGACCTCTGCGACCGGATCGCGACGGATTGTCGGGACGCCGGGCTCGACGGGGCGGACGTCGCGCTCCTGGAGTTCGCCCGAGCGCTCGTCCTCGAGCCGGAGTCGGCCACGGACGAACGGCTCGCGGCGGCCGGCTTCCCGGCCGAGGCCGTCCTCGAGGCGATCGCGGTCGTCGCGTTCGCCGTCTTTCTCCACACGCTCCAGATGGGCCTCGGAACGCCCCCCGATTTCCCCCCGAAGAGGGTCTTTGCGCTGAATCCCAGGGCCGCCGAGGCCCGTCTAAACGAGGATGCCGGAGGAGACGCTTCCCGACGAAGGCCGATCTCGGACCCGGACGCGCCTCTCGTCGCCCGGTGCCGGTCCGGCGACGTCGACGCCTTCGAGGAGCTCGTCCGCCGACACGAGGGACGCGTCTACCGGACGCTCCTCTCGATCACGGGCAACACCGCAGACGCCGAGGACGGCGCCCAGAGAGCGTTCTTGAACGCTTACCAGAGGCTCTCGCGCTTCGAAGGGGCATCCACCTTCGGCACGTGGCTCACGCGAATCGCCATCAACGAGGGCCTCGAGCGGCTGCGAGCCCGCAAGCCGATGGAATCCCTCGACGAGCCGGGGCACGACGACGGCCGCTTCGCACCCCGCCAGATCCGCTCGTGGAGCGACGATCCCGAGCAGGCCTACGTGAAGACGGAGCTGAAGGCGATCGTCGAGAAGGAGATCCTGAAGCTCCCGGCCTCATACCGGGTCGTGATCCTGCTGCGCGACGTCGAGGAGCTTTCCACGCAGGAGGCCGCGGCCGCGCTCGGCGTCGGGATCCCGACGCTCAAGACGCGCCTCTTGCGGGGCCGCCTCATGCTCCGCGAGGCGCTGACGCCGTATTTCGCCGCGTCCAAGGGGAGGGCTCACCTTGTTTAGCTGCCGCGACCTCCTCTCCGAGCTCTCGAACCTCGTCGACGGCGAGATCACGAGCGACGTCCGGACCGAGATCGAGCACCACCTCGGGGAGTGCCAGACGTGCCGGATCCTCTTCGACACGATGAAGAAGACGCTCGTCGTGGTGACCGAGGCCGGCTCCTTCGAGCTGCCCGAGTCCCTGGCTGGCCGGCTCCGGAACCGCGTCATGGACGAAATCCGGCGCGCGTCGGACTCCGGGCCGAGATCGAGCATCACCTCGGCGAGTGCCAGACGTGCCGGATCCTCTTCGACACGATGAAGAAGACGCTCGTGGTGGTGACCGAGGCGGGCTCCTTCGAGCTGCCCGACTCCCTCGCCGGCCGGCTGCGTGGCCGGATCATGAGCGAGATCCGCTC
>DATIFW010000054.1:0-4099 GCA_035455045.1 Thermoanaerobaculia bacterium
CCGTCCCGCGAGGTCTTCGAAGTAGTCGGCGAGCTCGCGCGCGGAGACGAGGGTTTCTGCGTCGCCGGGCGTGATCTCGTATTGCGAGACGAACCTCCGGCGCCGCGCGCGCGGCAATTCGGGCAGAGAGCGCTTCGTCTCCTCGATCCAGGCCTCGTCCACGACGAGCACGCCCAGGTCGGGCTCCGGAAAATACCTGTAGTCGTGCGCTTCCTCCTTGCTCCGCATGAGAACCGTGCGTCCAGCCGCCACGTCCCAGAGCCGCGTTTCCTGGATGATCGGCGCGCCGGACGCCAGCACCTCCGCCTGCCGCGCCGCCTCGTGCTCGAGTGCGCGGGCGACGAAGCGGATCGAGTTCAGGTTCTTGATCTCGACGCGCGTCCCGAACGGAGCCCCCTCCGAGAAGCGGACGGAGACGTTCGCATCGCAGCGGAGATTCCCCTTCTCCATGTCGGCGTCGGAGACCTCCGTGTACCGAAGCAACCGTCGCAGCTCGTTCAGGTACGCTGACGCCTCCTCCGGCGCGCGCAGGTCCGGCTCGCTCACGATCTCGACGAGCGGCACACCCGCGCGGTTCCAGTCGACGAGCGAGACCGTGTTCGGGACGTCGTCGAAGGGGTTCTCGTGGAGGAGCTTTCCAGCGTCCTCTTCGAGATGAATGCGGACGAGCCGGATCGTCTTCGGGCCGTCCGCCGTGTCGATCTCGATCGAGCCGCCCGTCGCGAACGGACGGTCGTACTGGGAGATCTGATATCCCTTGGGGAGGTCCGGGTAAAAGTAGTTCTTGCGCGCGAAGCGGGAATCGCGGTGCACCGTGGCGCCGACGGCGAGCGCCAGACGCATCGCGAGGGCGACCGCCTCTCGATTCAGCACGGGAAGCGTGCCGGGAAAACCGAGACACACCGGGCAGGTCGCCGAGTTGGGCGGCGCGCCCACGGTCACGGGACACCCGCAGAAGATCTTCGACTTCGTGAGCAACTGCGCGTGGACTTCGAGCCCGATGACCGGGAAAACCCGCGTTTTCTCAAGTGTTTTGGAGGAGGACACCACGAAAAATCTTAGCACGCGCATCGGCGAGAATGGGGAGATGCCGAGGGCCTTGTTCGTTGCGCGCGACCGGACGGAGGGCGTGCTCGCCGCGTTCTCCGAGCGAGGGATCGTCCCGCAGGCAACGCCGTCTCCGACCGAGCTCCTCGCCAGACGGTTCGCCCGCGAGGTCGGCGTACCCGAAGTTCCGATCGTCCGCGCGACGCAGGTGCACGGGCGCCGCGTCGTCGAAATCGAAGCCCGCCCCGCGCCGGGAGAAGTCGTGGACGCCGGAGAGTGCGACGCCCTCGTGACGCGGCTGTCGGGAGTTGCCCTCGTCGTGCAGACGGCGGACTGCGTCCCCGTGCTGCTCTCGGGGCACGGCGCGTTGGGAGCAGTCCACGCCGGCTGGCGAGGTGCGGTCGCGAACGTCGCCGGCGCGGCGGCGGAGGCCTTCCTCGGACTGACGGACGATCCGCGCTCCGTACGCGCCTGGCTGGGTCCCGCGATCGGTTCCTGCTGCTACGAGGTGGGTGGTGAGGTCGCGGCGCAGTTCGCACGTGATTTCGTCCGCGCTTCGTGCGACGGGCGCTATCGTCTCGACCTTCCTGCCGTCGTACGGTCCCAGCTCGTTTCCGCCGGCGTGCCGCCGGAGAGCATCGTCGTCGAGGGTGGGTGCACCCTCTGCGGCGGCGAGCGCTACGCTTCTTATCGCCGCGATCGGGAAAATGCGGGGCGGATGATCGCACTCGTCACGCGCCTCGACGGCTGATGAAGTCGGAGTCTGTCCCCGCTTTTCGCGGCGCGAGGAGTCTCCTGGTTCGCGGCGCGAGGAGTCTCCCGAGGTAATCGAGGGAGGAGCCTCGCGCCGCGGGAGCGCGAGGGAGCGAGCGATCAGGCGCTCGGTCGAGGCAGGCTCGCCGAGCCGAGCGCCGGTGGCGTCAGCCAGATCGCGAGCGACAGAGCGCGACGGATAGAGTTCGCCGACCGATGAAGCTCGGACGGCGCAGGTTTCTGCCGGAGGCTCGCGCGGTTCTTCTCGTCGCAGCCTGCGTCGCGTGCTACGCGAACGGCGTGACCGGCGACTACACGTACGATGACAAGGCGATCGTCCGCGACGACGTGCGCCTCCGCTCGCCGGCGCGTCTCGCGTCGATCTTCACGACGTCATACTTCGGTGGCCCACGAGGGCAGGGAACCGGTTATCGGCCGATCCTGCTCCTCTCTTACGCGATCCAGTGGTGGCTGCACGGCGGCGCAGTTTTCGGCTTTCATGTCGTCAACGTCGCGTTGCACATCCTCGTGACGCTCCTGTTCGCGCGCCTGCTGGCGCGACTCGGCGTCGGAGGACCGGTGGCGTTCGGAGCCGCACTTCTCTTCGCGGTGCACCCGATCCACGTGGAAGCCGTCACGAGTCTCGTCGGACGCGGGGAGACGCTCGCGGCGGCGTTCGTGCTCGGCATGCTCTTGCTCGCGTTACGGTACCGGCGCGAGGCGAAGGCGCGGGGACGAGTCCTGGCGCTTCTGGTTCTCTTCTACGCGCTGGGGATCCTCTCGAAGGAGAGCGCCGTGATCGCACCGGCACTCGTGCTGCTCACGTACTGGCGGCTGGAGACGGGCGCGCCTGCCGAACGGCTGAAGAGAGCGCTCACCGTCGCTCTTCCGATCGCTGGCTGCTGCGCGGTCGTTCTCGCCGGGAGCCTGGCGGCGAGGCGGGTCGTGCTCGGAGGCGTGATCAAGGCGTCGACGTTCCGGATCTTCGAGGTGGAGAACCCGCTCGCGCACGTCTCGACGGGAGAGCGAGTCATGAACGCCGCCGCCATCCTCTTCCGCTACGTCGGGCGCATGATCGTGCCGCTGCGCCTTTCGGCCGACGAGTCCGCGTGGTCCATCCCCGTCGTGCACGGCTTCAATCCGGTCGGTCTCGCGGCGCTCGTCCTCGGTGCCGCTCTTCTGATCGCCGCCGTGGCGCGAGAGCGCGAGCATATGGACGTCGCGTTCGGAGTGCTCTTCTTCGCCCTGGCTTTCGTCACGACCTCGAACCTGTTCTTCCCGATCGGAACGATTCTCGCGGAGCGCGTGGCGTACCTCCCTTCGGCCGGATTCGCGCTCGCTCTCTCCACGGCGCTGCTCGGAAGACCGTCCGAAGCCGCGCCGTCGTCGCGGCGGGGCGCCATCTTCCTCACGATCGTGCTCCTCTATGCAGCGCGCACCGTCGTCCGGAACCCGGTCTGGGACAGCGACGACAGGCTCTTTGCCGACACCGCGTTGAGCTCGCCGGCGAGCGCGAAGGCGCATTACAACCTCGGCTGGATCTCCGCGGAGAGAGGAAAGTTTCCGCTCGCCCTCGAGGAGTACACGCGCGCGACGCGGATCTACCCCCGATATTTCGACGCCTGGGCGGGTAAGGGCAACGCCGAACAACATCTCGGACGGCTCGCCGATGCGGAGCGCTCCTTCACGCAGGCGATCGCGGTCCACCCCGGATACGAGAACGGATTTTTCCGGCTGGGGTCGGTGCGGGAGATGCGAGGGAACCTCGGGGGCGCCGAAGAAGCTTTCGCGGAGGGCCTCGCGAAAAACCCGAAATCGATGCCGCTCGCGTACCGCCTCGCGAAGGTGCGCTCCCGGCTCGGACGCCCGAGCGCCGACGCGGACTGGCGGCGCGCACTCTCTCTCGGGCCCGACGCAGTTCCTTTCCACCTGGGATATGCGCAGTTTCTCGCGGGGCAGGGGAGAATCGCGGAGGCGCGCCGAGAAGCGCGGGAGGTCCTTCGCCGCAGACCGCGGGACCTCTCGGCGCTCACGATCCTCGCAGACTCGAGCGGAGCCTCCGGGCGGCGTCTCTCCGAAGGTCTGGCCGCCGAGAAGATCTTTCGCGCCACGCGGTCGCGCCAGGATTTCGATCGACTCGTGCGGATCGCGGCGGCGGATCCGTCCTACAGACTCCGCTTCGCGACGGTCGAGCCGGCTCTCCGGAAAACCCTGGATCAGTAGTCGTCGATCGGGTCGATCCGCGCCTCGCTGCGACGCTTTTTCCGGTGTGCTGCGCGCTCGCGAAGGCGCGCCGCCC
>DATIFW010000055.1:0-4149 GCA_035455045.1 Thermoanaerobaculia bacterium
GAACCTCCCGGGCGTCTTCGCGGGCGGCGACATCGTCACGGGCGCCGCCACCGTGATCCTCGCGCTCGGCGCCGGCCGGAGAGCGGCCCGCGCGATCACGTCCTACCTGAAGAACCGCGTCTGGCCCCCAGAAGTGCGCGCGGAATCGAAGATTCCGGCCGTGGCCGCGCCCACCGAGTCCGTGTGCAGGAACTGCCGGCGGCCGATCGAGGAGGGCGAGGAGTACGTCTGCTGCGCGGGCGAGCGGCGTGCCTTCCAGTGCACGTCCTGCGGGAAGGTCTCCGAGGGCTTCGCCTTCCCCTACGGCCTGTGCCCGATCTGCGGCGGGGCGTTCGCGCCCCGCGCGGAGCTCTCGACCCCGGAAGGCGCGCTCGCCGAGGCCGTGCGGCGCGCGTACGAGATCGAGATCGGCGGCGTCCTCTTCTACGCCCGCGGGGCGGAGGAGCTGGCGCGCGCCGGAGGCGACCCCGAAGTCGTCGAGCTCTTCAAGAGACTTTCGGACATGGAGCGCGAGCACATGGAAACGCTCGCGCGGCGCTATCACCTCGAGCCGCCGGACCTCTCGGGAAAGGGGCCGTCCCCCTCGCAGCTCGCGGTCTTCTCGGGCGTCGAGACCTCGAAGGACGCCGATGGCGTCGCGCTGCTGCGCCTCGCCGTCCACCTCGAGAAGCGGGCGGGGCGCTTCTTCCTCGAGACCGGGCGCGCGTTCTCCGAAGCCTCACCCGAGTGGCGCCTCTACCGCGAGCTGGAAGCGGAGGAGCGCGAGCACGCCGAGCTCCTCGAAGGCGCCGCGATGCGGCTCAAGGCCGGGCGCCCGCTCGTGATCTAGCGCGCCGCGTGCTTCGCACGCACCAAGAAACGGGCGCGCTAGAAGCTGTCATGTTCGGGGGAAACACGGTCGTGTTTCCCCCGTTCCCCCTTCACTGATCGAGAAACGTCGGTTCGACCGGCGGGCTCAGTACGCGTTCTTGTGGGTGAAGCCCCACTTGACCGTGAGCCAGAGGATCTTCACGTCGAGGCCGACCGACCAGTTCTCGATGTAATAGAGGTCGTACTCGATGCGCTTGGAGAGGCTCGTGTTGCCGCGCCAGCCGTGGACCTGTGCCCAGCCCGTGATTCCCGCGCGCACGCGGTGGCGCAGCATGTACTGCGGGAGCTTTTCGCGGAACGTGCTGACGAACTCCGGGCGCTCGGGGCGCGGCCCCACGAGCGACATCTCGCCCTTGAACACGTTGATGAGCTGCGGCAGCTCGTCGAGCGAGGTCTGGCGCAGGAACGTGCCCACGAGCGTGCGGCGCGGATCGTTCTCCTCGGCCCAGCGCGCCCCGTCGTCTTCGGCGTCGACGCGCATCGAGCGGAACTTGAGCATGCGGAAGAGGCGCCCGTCGAGGCCCATGCGCTCCTGCGTGTAGAAGATCGGCCCGCGGTCCTCGAGCCAGATCGCGAGCGCGAGGATGGGAAAGAGAACGGCGAGCGCGACGAGGCCGATCGCCGAGAGCGCGACGTCCATCGTGCGCTTCACCAGCGAATTCCAGCCTTCGAGCGGCATCTGCGTGAGGTTGATGACGGGCAGCCCGTCGAAATCCTCGATGCCGGCCTTGAACGTGACGTACTGGAAAAGATCCGGCACGACCTTGAGGTCGACGATCTGATTGCCGACCTCCTTGAGGATCGTGAGCATCGTGCGGTACGCCTCGACGGGGAGCGCGAGGAAAACCGTGTCGACCTCGTGCTCGCGGATGAGCGCCGTGACCTGGGACGTCGTTCCGAGGACGGCGAGACCGCGGTAGTCCTCGACCCGCTTGAGCGGGTCGTCGTCGGCGAAGCCCACGGGCTTCAGGCCCGTCGCGGGGTGGTCGAGGAGCTTGTCGGCCAGCGCGCGTCCCGCGTGTCCGGCACCCACGATGAGCGTCCGCCGCACGCCGGCGCCCGTGGACCACATGGTCTCGAGGTACTTGCGGATCCCGAAACGCACGAGCGAAACGAAGAAGACGTCAAGAAAGAGGAACAGGACGAGGAGCTGCCGGCTCGTGTACGTGAACCCGCGCAGGAAGGAGAGGAGGCCCACGAGGAGAATCGTTCCGAGAGACGCCGCCACGATCACCGCGAGCACCTCGTCGATCGTCGAACGGTCGCGCCTGATCT
This sequence comes from Thermoanaerobaculia bacterium, assembly GCA_035455045.1. Classification (GTDB taxonomy): domain Bacteria; phylum Acidobacteriota; class Thermoanaerobaculia; order UBA5066; family UBA5066; genus Fen-183. Next base: position 2,146 of record DATIFW010000055.1, read on the forward strand.
GGTACAGCCGGTGGAAGTAGAAGACGACGGGCCAGATGGCGACGAGGATCGGGATGAACGCGGCGTAGTTCTCGAAAGGCTGCGCGCCCTTCGGCGTCGGCCACACCGACTCGAAGCGGATGAGCCACGCCGCACCCAGCGCGAGCACGGTCGCGAGGACGTCGGCGGCCACGAACAGGGCCTGGAGGCGGCGGGTCTGGCGGCGGATCACACGGACTCCGGACCGTGGATTCTAGCGTCCCGTTGAGATCTGCGCCCGGCCCGCGCCGCCTCGAGGGCGGCGAGGAAGCGCGCCCGAAAGACGTCCCGCGAGAAACGGGCGGCGTTGCGGGGCAGCGCCGCGGGGTCGAGGCCCATGCCGGGGAGGCGGTCGAGCGCCGCGAGAAGGCCCGGAAACCCGGGCTCGGCGTACAGGACGCCCGTCTCGCCGTCCGATACCGTCTCGGTCGCCCCTCCGAGGCCCAGCGCCACGACCGGCGTCCCGCATGCCTGCGCCTCGAGCGGCACGATGCCGAAATCCTCTTCGCCCGGCATCAGCACGGCCTCCGAGGCGCGGTACAGATCGCGCAACATCTCGTCGTTGGGAGTGTCGAGGAACCGGATCGTCTCACCGGCCCGCTTCGCGAGGCGGGACCGCTCCGGTCCGAACCCTGCGATCGTGAGGGGCAGCCTCCGGGCGTTCGCGGCGTCGATGGCGTCGTCGAGGCGCTTGTACGGGGCGAGCGCCGACACGACGAGGAAGCCGCGCCGGGGCGTTCCGGCAGGCGGCGGGGTGTAGAACTCCGTATCCACGGGCGGAAAGACGACGGCCGCCTCGCGTCCCCAGAGCCGGGCGATTCGGCCCTTTACGTTTTCCGAATTCGCGAGGAAGGCGTCCACGCGGGGCACGGTCGAGAGGTCCCAGCCGCGAAGCGGGGTCCGCGCGAGGCGCGCCGCCGCCCGGGCCGCCGCGGAGCGATTGCGGAAGTAGTCCTCGAACTGGTCGTGCAGGTACCTCACGGGCGTGTGGCAGTAGCAGAGGTGGAAGGCGCCCGGAGCCCGTTTCGCGTTCTTGGCGACGCAGTGGGAGGACGAGATCACGAGATCGAACCCGGAGAGATTCCAGGTCTCGGCGGCGACGAAGAAGAGAGGAAGCAGCTTCCGGTAATCGCCGCGGGGCGAGACGAGCTTCTGGAGGAACGTCGTGCGGATCTCCGCGGCCTCGATCTCGGGGGGCTGCGAGCCCGGGAAATGGAAGAGCGTGAAGATCGGCGCGCCGGGAAACATGCGGACCAGCTCCAGCAGCACCTTCTCGCCGCCGCGCGTGCCCGTCAGCCAGTCGTGGACGAGGGCAACTTTCACTTCACCCTTCTAAGAACATCTTCATAGATCTTTGCGGTGCGCTCCGCCGCCCGCCGCCACGTGAATTGCGCCGCCCGTTCCCGTCCCCTCTTTCTCAGCAGACTTCTCTTCTCTTCATCCCCGAGCAACGCGGTCAGCACCGTTGCGATGGATGCGGCGTCCGTCGGATCGAAGTACACCGCCGCATCGCCCGCAGCCTCGCGCAGGGCGGGGAGGTCCGAGCACGCCACGGGCGTGCCGGCCGCCTGCGCCTCGAGGACCGGGAGCCCGAAACCCTCCGCGAAGGAGGGCAGGACGAGAGCGCGGGCTCCGGCGAGGAGGGCGGGCAAGTCCTCTTCGGGCACCCAGCCGACGGCCTTCGCGCCTTCGGGCAGCGCGCGCGCGGGCTCGACGCCCGCGAGGACGAGCGACAGCGATGAATTCGCCGCGCGCACGCGCAGCCATGCCCCGAGCAGCCCGTCGAGGTTCTTGTGCGGCTTGTCGTTGCCGAGGAAGAGAAGATAGGGGGGATAAGAACGAGGAGAAGAAGAAGATTCTTTGAAAAGAGGAACGGGAGAAAGCGCCGCGGCCACCCGACGAGCGCCTGCATCGCTCTTTTCACCTTCTAGGAAGAATCTTTCTTCAACTCCGTTTGGAATGACTTCGACCTCGAGGCTCTGAGAG
>DATIFW010000056.1:0-24100 GCA_035455045.1 Thermoanaerobaculia bacterium
GCTTCTTCTCGTTCAGAAGGTCGAGGCCGTATCCCGTCTTCGCCTCGCAGAAGGTCGTCCCGTGCTTGAGCATGAGGTCGAGGCGCGCGCGCACGTTCCGTTGAAGCGTCTCCTCGGAGGCGGCGCGGGTCGCCGAGACGGTGGCGAGAATGCCGCCCCCTTTCGCGGCGATCTCCGCGTACGTCTCCCCTTTCAGCCGGCGGTTGAACTCGTCCTCGCGGAATCCGTCCCACGGCAGGTGCGTGTGCGCGTCGACGAAACCGGGGACGGCGGTCCTGCCGCGGCCGTCGAGGACTTCTTCCCCGGGTTCTGGAGCTTCCCCGAACCGGCGGACGAAATCCCGATCGGTGCCCGCGAACGAGAGAACGCCGTTCTCGGCGAGGAGCGCCGCGTCCTTCACACGCCGGATCGCCCCCTGGGCGGCGCCGACGCGAGCCGAGATTCCCTCCGGCGTCGCCAGCTCGGCGAGGTGCCGGACGGACAGCCGTTTCAGGCCGTCTCCCCCTCGCGCTTCTTCGGCCGATGAATGGAGATCGAGCTTTCGAGCTCGTCCTCTTCCTTGTCGATGTTCAAGACCTGCTGGAAGAGGTCGATCGTGCTCTGGAGCTTCAGCTGGAAGTTGCGCCGCTCCATGCGCAGCTCGCGGATCCTCTTTTCCGTGTCAGCCATTCGCGCGAACGACTGCTGAACCATCCGCTCGGCCTTCGCCTCGGCCTCGCCGACGATGCGGCCGGCATCTTTCTCGCTCGCCTCGCGCAGGCTGTCGGCCGAGCGCTGGGCGAGGAGAAGAGTCTCCTTCAAGGTGGCTTCCGTGTCGCGGTGCCGGGTGTTCTCTTCCCTGAGCCGCGCGTTCTCGCGCTCGAGGTCGTCCAGCTCGCGGGCCATTTCCTCGAGGTCCTCTGCGAGGGCCTCGAGAAACTGCGTCACGTCGGCCGGGTCGAAGCCGCGAAAGCGCTTCGGAAAGAGCCTTTTTCGGATCTCGAGCGCACTGATCGTGGGTCTCATGTGCCCATTATAAACCCTTTGCTTCCAAAGAGGTGCGGAGAGTGTCTCCGTAGAACTTCAGTGCACGCGGAAATCGTCTTCGCGTCCGACGACGCGGAACGCCCGACGGCGGCCGGGGAAGCGGAAGCGCGGAAATCTCGGGCCGCCGCCGCGAAAGCCGCGGACGAAGAGCCACGCGATGGGGAGGCCGCCCAGGACGAAGACGAGCCGCGAGAGGGAACGCGAATGCTCGAGCTCTCCGAAGACGACGAGAGCGAGAGCGATCGCCGCGAAGCCGAGGCGCGTCATGGGCAGGATTCCGAAGAAGTTCGTGGGCATCGAAGGGCCTTCCAGCGTCCACGCGACGATGAGCGCGACCAGGGGCGGCGCGAAACCGGAACCGGCTCCGAAGAGCGAGCCAGGCAGGAGCCAGGCCGTCGCGACGCCGAGCACGGCTGCCGACGCGCTCGCGAGAAGAAGGAAGACCAGAAAGCGCCTCGAGCCCCAGCGCGGCTCGATCTCCGACCCGAAGCTCCAGACGAGGAGGAGATCCCAGAGGACCGAGAAGATCGAGACGTTGACGATCGGGTACGTCACGAGGCGCCAGACCTGGCCGAGGAGGAGCGCCTCCGGCAAGAGCGCGAGGAAGGTCGCAGCCGCCGGCGCGAACAGCGTCAGGAGGTAGCCGGCGCCGACGGCGACGAGGACGCCCCGCGTGACGGGCGGGATGCGGCGCCAGCCGGGAGGGCCCGCCCACCGCAGCCTGTACGCCGGTCTCATCGGCAGCAGGTTACCAAGATAGAGAGAGAATTCTCCTGATATACGGCGGCTGCATTCGCAGCCGCCGATAGAAGGCAATCTTCTGTTCGAATCTCCGATGTCAAGGGCGCGCGAAGCGCGCCGCGCAGCGGTCTTCGACCCTTGACAGCGGAGATTCGAAGAGTATCCGAAGCACCGTCTTCCCCTCTTTTTACCGCATCCCCCTCGCCCCGAAGATGGCCGAGCCGACGCGCACGATCGTCGCGCCTTCCTCGATGGCCGCCTCGAAGTCGTCGCTCATTCCCATCGAGAGCTCCCGAAGTCCGAGCGCTTCGCCGAGGCGCCTCAGGGTTGCGTAGTGCTCTCGCGAGCTCCCTGGAGGGGGGATCGTCATGAGTCCCTTGAGGTCGAGCGACGTCATCGCCTTCATGGACGAAACGAGCGCGGCCGCCGCGTCCGGCTCGACGCCCGACTTCGTGGTTTCCCCTCCGAGGTGGACCTGGACGAGGACGGCCAGGCGCTTCCCCGCTGCCGTCGCGGCGCGGTCGAGCCGCCGGGCGAGGTCCAAAGAGTCGACTGTCTCGACGACCGCGGCGACCTTCGCGGCACGGTTCGCCTTGTTCGACTGGATCGGGCCGATGAGATGTCTCTCGGCGTCGGCCGGCAGATGCGGAAATTTCTCCTCCGCCTCCTGCACGCGGTTTTCGCCGAACGCACGGACGCCGGCCGCGTGCGCGAGGAGGAGGTCGGAGACCGGATACGTCTTGCCGACGGCGACGAGGAGGACGGTTTGGGGCGCTCGACCGCACCGCGCGGCGGCCGCCGCGATGCGCCGCTCGACGTCGGCGACGCGCGAGGCGATCTCCTTCTCCCGCGTCACGGCGCCGTCATCGCCTCGTCACGGCGCGGCAGGAGACCCGTCCAGCGCACGGTTCGCGAGGGCGTCCGCCTCGCGGTTCGCCTCGCGCGGGACGTGGACGACGCGGAGGCGCTCGATGCCGCGCGCCTTCCGCCGCGCCTCCTCCAGGAAGGCGGCGAGGTGCTGCGCTTTCACGCGGTACTCGCCGGAGAACTGCCGGAGAACGAGCTGGCTGTCGGCGCGGATCTCGACGTCCCGGGCGCCGGAGGCGAGCGCGAGGTCGAGAGCTGCGAGGAAGCCGCGCCACTCCGCGACGTTGTTCGTCGTCGTGCCGAGCTTCTTCGAATCCGCGAGGCCCGCGGGTGACCAGACCCCGTAGGACGCAGGCCCCGGATTCCCCCGCGACGCCCCGTCGAAATAGAGGACGAGGCGCCGTTCGCCCCTCACGCCATCCAGTACAGGATTCTCTTGCAGCTTTCGCAGAAGACCGTCTCTTTCGAGAGCCTGAGGTCCGAGAGGAGCTGCGGGCGCAGGCGCACGTGACAGGCCGAGCAGGCGGCCGTCTGCGGCCCGACCATGTCGACCCGGGCCACCGCCACGCCGGCCCGCTTGTGCCGGATCCGCTCGAACGTCTTCAGGAGCCGCGGCTCGAGCTCGGCCCGGAGGCTCTTCGCCCGGGCATTCGCCTGGGCGATCTCGGCGTCGAGGACGGCCTGTTCGGCCCGCCACTCCTTCATCTGCTCCTCGTAGCCCGCCTCTTCGGCTGGGAACTCCTCGTCCCGCCGATCCAGCTCCGTCGACGACCCGGCCACCGTCTCGTCGAGGGAAAGGAGCTCGTCCTCGCGAGTTCGCACCTCGCGCTTGATCCCGTCGATCTCGTTCAGGAGCGCGCTGTACTCGCGGCTCGTCTTCACCGACTGGAGCTGCTGCTGGTATTTCTTGAGCTGCTCGTTGAGATCCTGGACTTCGCCGTCGAGGGTCTTCTTGCGCTCCTCGGCCTGCGAGAGGATGGCCCCCGCGGCCTCGCGCTGACGCCTCGCGTCCCGGTAGGCCGCCTCGATGTGAACGAGGTGGTCCGGGGTCTTGTCGCGGCGTTCGGTTTTCTGGTGAACCTCGAGAAGAACCTCCTGGAGAAGAAAGAGCCTGTCGAGCGGACTCGTCATCGTCGCGCTCACCTCGCTGACCCGATCATCCTGAACCCCCTGAAAATGAAAAAGGGCGCCTCAACGGCGCCCGGCTGGACGGACCCCCGGCACTCGAAAGCGCCCGTGGGATCGGAAGTGTCTCGTCGCGCCCGGATGTCCAGTCTCCTCTCGGTCCACCGCCGTCGGGACCGTCCGGTGGGTCCGCCTGGATTCGAACCAGGGACCCGCCGGTTATGAGCCGGTGGCTCTGACCGCTGAGCTACGGACCCCGACGGCCGAACTCGTAGGATAGCACGACGCAGAAGACGAGGATTTTGAGGGGGATTCGGACGGGGAGAAAGAGAATTCTTTCTTCTGCTATCGGTGGCCGCATTCGCGGCCACCCGAAGAAGAACGTGTTGCCGGGCGCTGGCTGTCAAGGACGCGCTCCGCGCGCCGCGCAGCGGTCGAAGATCCTTGACAGCCTTCGCCCGGCCCAGACTTCGACGGCCGGCGGCTGCGCATGCAGCCGCCGATAGCAGAAATCTTCTTCTTCTCTTCTCTCTTCTTCTGTTACTGACCGACGTCGACGAACGGACGAAGCTTTTTCGCGCGGCTCGGGTGCCGGAGCTTCCGGAGCGCCTTGCTCTCGATCTGGCGGATGCGCTCGCGCGTGACGTTGAAGCTCTTCCCCACTTCCTCGAGCGTGTGCTCGGACCCGTCGCCCACGCCGAAGCGCATGCGGAGGACCTGCTCCTCGCGAGGAGTGAGCGTCTTCAGCGTCCGGCGCGTCTGGTCCTTGAGGTTCGCGACGATGACGGCGTCGATCGGCGAGATGACCTGCCGGTCCTCGATGAAGTCGCCGAGGTGCGAATCCTCTTCCTCGCCGATGGGCGTCTCGAGGGAGATCGGCTCCTGCGCGATCTTCATGATCTTGCGGACCTTCGAGGCGGGCATGTCCATGCGCTTCGCGATCTCCTCGGCGGTCGGCTCGCGCCCGAGCTCCTGGACGAGCGAGCGCTGCGTGCGCGTAAGCTTGTTGATCGTCTCGATCATGTGGACCGGGATGCGGATCGTGCGCGCCTGGTCGGCGATCGCGCGCGTGATGGCCTGGCGGATCCACCACGTCGCGTACGTCGAGAACTTGTAGCCGCGGCGGTACTCGAACTTCTCGACCGCCTTCATGAGGCCGATGTTCCCTTCCTGGATGAGGTCGAGGAACTGGAGCCCGCGGTTCGTGTACTTCTTCGCGATCGAGACGACGAGCCTGAGGTTCGCCACGATCAGCTCCTGTTTGGCCTGGTCGGCTTCGCCCTCGCCCTCGCGGATGAGCTTCATCGTCCGCTTGATCTCGTCGTGGTCGATCCGGTACTTCTCCTCGAGCTCCCTGAGCATCTGCCGGTACTTCCCGACACGGCGCTTGTAGAAGTCGCGGCGGACCTCGTTCTTCTCCTTCTTGAGGTTCCCGAGATCCTGCCGGATCGTGGCCTCGGGCATCGCGAACTGCCGGTCGAGGTCCTTCAGCATGTTCACCATGCGCAGGAGCGTCGCCGGCGTGAAGTCGATCGCGTGGATGAGGCGTGCGATCTCGGAGATGCGCCGGTCGATCGCCGGATCGACGACGGGGACGGGCTTCGTGGGCGGCACGGGCTTCCCCGCCGCCTTCGCCTTCGCGTGCACGAGCGCCTTGACCGTGAGCTTCTTCGGCTTCACCGCCGGCCGCTTGCGGTCAGCGAGCTTCCGGAGCTCTCCATCGAGCCTCGCGATCTTCTCGAAGTGCTTCTGGATCGATCCGATCCGGTTCGCCGTGCGCGGATCGATCTCGTCGGCCTCCTCGAGGGCGGCCGCGGCGAATTCCAGGAATCCGCGCGCGACGTTCTTGTCCTTCTTGGCCTGCTCGACGATCTTCAGGATCTCGCCGAGGACGACCTTGTTCGTCGAGAGCGCGCGGTAGATCTTCGCTTCGCCGTTCTCGATGCGGCGGGCGATCGAGACCTCGCCCTCGCGGTCGAGAAGCTTGACCGTACCCATCTCGCGCAGGTACATGCGGACCGGGTCGTTCGTCTTCTCGACGGTCGCCGGGTCGGGCACCGTCGTCTCGGAGCCGGCGGCCGGCCCGGCCTTTTTCGTCGCTTTCTCGGGGACGTCCACGACCTCGATGCCGTAGTCCCCGAACCGGATGTAGATCTCGTCCAGCTCGTCGGGGGCGTTCGCGAGCTCCTCGGGCAAGGCCTGATAGATCTCGTCATAGAGCAGGTAGCCCCGCTCCTTGCCGAGGGTGATCAGCGTTCTGACTTCGGGGTGCTTTTCTTCTACCGTCACCGACTTCTCTCTTCCACGCGCGCCCGGATCCCGGCGCGCTTCATGTCCGACTCGCGTTTTCCGCCTTAAGTTCCGCCTTCAGGCGCCGGATCTCCTCGACGAGCGTCTGCTTGCGGCGATAAGCCGCCTCGCGCCCCTCCACGTTTCCGGCCGCAGCGGCGTTCTGGATCTCCGGCTGGAGGCTTTTTGCAGACTCCTCCAGAAAACGTATCTTCAATTGCAGCAATGGGATATGAATACGACTGAGCCCGCCCTTGCCTTCGCTCTTGTCCCCGCTCTCGCCCGGGATTTCCGCCCTCGAATTGCCTGGCTGGAACAGCAACTCTGCGGCGAGGGGACCCGCATCTGCCCCAAGATGTGACGTAAACTCAGAAAAATCAAGGGTTGCGGGTTCTCCTTCGATCGTCTTCAGAGCTATAAGTATTTCTTTTGCAATTGGATGCGAGAAAATCTCCGCCGGGAGCCTGCCGACCAGGGGTGCACTCTCGGGCCATTCAGTGAGAAGTGCCGAGAGCACACGCGCCTCCTGTTCCGGGAGGTCCGGGGAAGACCGGCTTCCCGCGGCCGCCGGAGTCGGATTAACCGGTGCGAGCGCGGTTTTCTTCCCCGGCCCTGCCAGGACGGAAAGGGGGACGCCCGCGCCGCGCGAAAGCCCCGCGAGGAGCTCGTGGCGCAGGACCGGATCGGGCGCCGCCGAGAGGATGTCGACGGCCTCGCGCAGCTTGGCCGCCCGCTCCGTCGGGTCCGACGAGCCGGCAGCCGGGATCCGCTCGAGGAGCGTTTCGAGGAGCGATGGGCACGCCGCGATCGCCGCCCCCAGCTCGCCGGCGCCGCGTGCGGAAAGGTACGAGTCGGGGTCGTGGCCGTCCGGCAGCGCGAGGTGCCTCACGTTCACTCCGCGCGAAAGGAGCAGCGGAAACGTCTTGTACGCCGCGGCGAGACCGGGCGCATCGCCGTCGTACGCGACGATCACCGTCGCGGCCTGCCGCGCGAGAAGGTCGGCCTGGTGAGGCGTCAGCGCCGTCCCCATCGAGGCGACCGCATTGGCGGCGCCCGCGCGCTCGCATGCGATGCGGTCGAAATAGCCCTCGACGAGGAGAGCGCAGTCTTCCCTTCGGATCGCCTCCTTCGCGCGGTCGAGGCCGTAGAGGAGCTTGCCTTTCGAGAAGCGCGCGGTCTCCGGCGAGTTGAGGTACTTCGGCTGCTCGTCTCCGAAGGCGCGCGCCCCGAAGCCCAGGATCTCGCCGCGCCCGTCGCGGATCTCGATCGTGAGGCGGTTCCGAAAGCGGTCGTACACGCGGCCGGTCTCCGGGCTCCTCTGGAGGAGGCCCGCATCCAAACTCGTCTCTTCGGGAACGCGAGAAGCGAGTGACGTCTTCAGCGCGTCCCACGCGTCCGGGGCCGCGCCGAGGCCGTACGCGCGGGCATCCTCGAGCGAAAGGCCGCGTCTTTCGAGGAGCGCCCGCGCGGCCCCGTGCCGGTCGAGATTCGTGCGGAAGAAAGCGGCGGCCAGAACGAGCGCCTCGGCCGTTCGCGTCTCTTTCCCGCGATCGGCGCGCGTGCCGCTCCGGCGCATCGGGAGCGTGATGCCGGCGAGGCGCGCGAGGTAGGCGACCGCCTCGGGAAAATCGAGGCGCTCGGTCTCCCTCACGAACGTGATTGCGTCGCCCTTGGCGCCGCACCCGAAGCAGTAATAGAACCCCTTGTCGGGATGCACGTGAAAGGAAGGGGTCTTCTCGCCGTGGAACGGGCACAGACCTTTCCACGAGCGGCCGGCCTTCTTGAGCGAAGTGGTGGTGCCGATGAGGTGGACGAGGTCCGTCGCCGCGAGGACGTCGCGCTTGACGTCGTCCGTGATGTCGTAGACGGGCTCAGACATCCAGCCTCGCGATCGTGACGGCCTGGCCGCCTTCCTGCGCGTCGCCCCAGCGATACGAGGCGACCCCGGGATGGGTCTGGAGGAACTCGCGCACGGCCGCCGCGAGGCGACCCGTGCCGTGACCATGAACGAGGCGCAGCGCCGCCTTGCCGGAGAGCAGCGCGTCGTTGATCGCCTTCTCCACGACGGGCAGGGCTTCGTCGACGCGCAGGCCGACGAGCACGACCTCCGCCGTGGCGACGACTCCTGAAGAAGGCGTCGGGGGATTCGCAGCCCGGCTCGAAGCCAGGGCGGGGGTCCTGAGCGGTACGGCACGGCCTGCCGGGGCCGGAGACAGGGAAGCCGCCGCCACCCTCAAGCGCTTGCCCTTCACCTCGACTTCGGCCTCGCCCCGGCCCGCGTCGAGCGCGAGGAGCCGGCCGGACGTCCCGAGGCTCGCGACGCGGACCTCCATGCCGACGGCCACGGGCCCGGCCTCGTGGGGAGGCTCCTCGTCCCCGCCGAAGAGTGAGAGCGCGGCCTCCCGCGCCGACTGCGTCACGGTCATGAGCGCGCCCCTCGAGATCGAGCGGCCCGCCTTCAGGTCTTCGCGCATGCGTTCGAGCTCCTGCCGGACTTTCTCGCGCAGCATCGAGAGCGCCCGGTCGATTTCTCCCTTCGCCTTTTCCTTCAGGCGCGCCCGGTCCGAAGCGAGCTGGGCGCGCTCCTTCTCGAGATCCGAGAGGCGCGCTGCGGCCTCGCGGGTGGCCCGCTGTGCGTTGTCCGCCTCCTCGCGCGCGCGGCGCGTCTCGGTCTCGAGGCGCGTGAGCGCCGCGTCGGCCGCCTCCCACTTCGCGCCGAGGCGCTTCTTCGCGGCCGAAAGTACCCGCGCCGGCAGGCCCGCTTTCTCGGCCACGGCGAGCGCCCGTGATCGCCCGCTCGCGCCAGGGCGCACGCGGAACGTGGGCCGGCCCGCCTTCTCGTCGAACTCCATCGCCGCCGAGAGAACTCCGGGTTTTTCCTGCGCCCACTCTTTCACGGCGGAAAGGTGCGTCGTCGCGACCGCCACGCCCCCGCGTCGGAGATCCTCCTCGAGGACGGCGATCGCGAGCGCCGCCCCCTCGTCGGGATCCGTACCGCTGCCGAGCTCGTCGACGAGGACGAGACTCCTTGGCGTCGCCTCGGCGAGGACCCGGGCCGTGCGCGTCATCGCCGCTGCGAACGACGAGAGGTCGCCGAGGAGATCCTGGGCGTCTCCGGCGACGACGAGCACCTTGTCGAACACGGGCAGCGTCGATCCCGTCGAAGCCGGAATCGCGAAACCCGACTGCGCGAGGAGCGCGAAGAGGCCGACGGTCTTCATCGCGACGCTCTTGCCGCCCGCGTTCGGGCCCGAGAGGAGGAGAAGGCGCGATCCCTCGGGCAGCTCGAGGTCCAGCGGCACCGCGTCGGCGTGCCGTTCCTCGAGCTCTCCGAAGACGTCGGCACGGAGATCCGCGAGGCGCCGGTCCAGAAGCGGATGGCGCGCCCCCTTGAGGACGAGCCGGTCCGAGAAGTCCGGGAACACGCCCGCGACGCGCGACGAGAATTCCGCTCGCGCCTGATACGCGTCCAGCTCGGTGAGCACCTCGACCGCAGCCAGGAGCTCCTCCCGGCGCGAAGAGAACCGTGCCGTGAGCGCCACCAGGATCCGGTGCACCTCCTCGCGCTCTTCCTCGACGGCTTCCGCGAGGGCGTTGTTGTCCTCGACGACGGCGAGCGGCTCGACGAAGATCGTCTGGCCCGAGCCCGACCGCTCGTGCAGGAGCCCTCCCACCAGCTCGCGGCGGTCCGTGCGGACGGGCAGGCAGTAGCGCCCGCCTTTCTCGGTCACGTAGCCGCCCGTGAGCGCGTCCGGATGCGTCCGCGCGACCTCTTCGAGCTTCCTCACGACCTCCTTGCGGAGGCGTTGGATCGAGGAGCGGATCGCGTAGAGGCGCGCAGACGCGGTGTCCTTGACGCGCCCGTCGGGCTCGAACGTGGGCTCGCGCTCCGACAGAAGGTCCTCGAACGACGCGAGGGGAAAAAGGAGATCGGCCAGGTGGGGGAGCTCGAGGTCGGGCACCGGAACGGCCGCCCGCGCGCCTTCCGCCCGCTCCGCGAGAAGAAAGAGGTCGAGGAGGTCCTCCGGCGCGAACGCGCGGCCATGCGGGCCCAGCCGCGAAACGAGGGGCGCGCCTTCGTCGAGCCCGCCGAGCGGCACGGGAGGCCGGAGCGCGCGGCGCAGGACGAGGTCCCGCGTCACCCCCAGCCGCCGCACGACCTCGAACGCATCCGGCGACGGCACGGCGCCCGAAAGCCGATCACGTCCGCGCCCCGTGGCACAAAAACGCCCGGCGAGCCTGAGCGCGCCGGGCCAGTCGAGCTCGGAATGACTCACGGCTCGGGAATCTACATCCCCGTGCGTCGCTCTTCAGCCAGCTTGCGGAGCATCTTCTTACGGGCGGCGATCGCCTTGCGCTTGCGCTTGGCCGAGGGTTTCTCGTAGTGCTGACGCTTCTTGAGCTCGGAGAGGATTCCGGATTTCTCGCACTTGCGCTTGAAGCGGCGCAGGGCGTTTTCGAACGATTCATCTTCCTTGACGTGGATCAGCGGCACTTCGGATCTCCCTCCTCTCCGGCCCCGAGTACCCCGCGGAACGCGCCGTTCCCGAGGGCGTGGGCAAACTCCACATGCTAGAGGGGGCGGCGCCCGAGGTCAACGTGCCCCTTCGGGACCCCGTTTCGCCGCGTTGTCCGAATATAATGCCGCGAACACGACGCCGAAGGCCCCCGCGTTGGCGCCGTCAGGAGACGTATGCCGGTCGACCCCGCCGCGACACGCCGCTTGATCGAATCGCTTTCCACGCATCTCGAGGATCACCTCGCGACGTGGAAGTCCTCGCTCGTGGACGCGCGGCGAGACATCGAGGCGCTCCTCTCGACCCTCTCCGACAAGATCCCGGCGCACGCCAAGCCGCTCCTGCCCGAGCACCTCGTGTCGCTGATGCTCGAGGACGTGATCCCCCCGCCACCCCCGCCTGCGCCGGCCGTGGCTCCGGGCGCGCCGCAGGCCGACTGGACCGTCGTGCGCGGATCGCTCGCCGCGATCGAGTCCGCCCGCTCGCAGGTCGACGTCCTCTCGCGCTTTCTCACGCGCGTCAACGCGCACGCCTCGCGCGTGGCTCTTCTCGTTCTACGAAACGACCGGATCACCGGATGGAAGTCCGTCGGCTTCGACGCGTCCGGCGGGCGCGACGAGGCCGTGCGCGCCCTGGACCTCGGCAGCGAGGACGACCCGTTCGTGGCGGCGTTGCTCAAGTCGCAGCGCTCGATGCTCGCAGAGCCCCCCGACGAGTCCGGTCCGCTCCGCCGCGCCCTCTCCGGGCAGACGCCCGCGCGCACGCTCCTCGTTCCCATGGTGATTCGGGACCGCCTCGCCGGCATCGTCTGCGCGGACGAGCTGCCGGGCGAGGAGGGGCGCCTGAACGAGGCCGCCGTCGAGGTCCTCACGTTCGTGACCGGCCTCGCCGTGGACCTTCTGGCCGCGCGCAAGAAGATCCCGTCTCCGTCCCTGACGCCCACCGGGGAGGCGATTCCGCGTTTCGAGCTGGGCGCCGCGACGCGAACGCCGGTTTCCGGGTTCGAGATCGCGACCCCTGTTGCCGCCGCGCCCGCACCGACCCCTTCTCCGGCCGTGGCGCCGGCCCCGCCGCGCTCGCGTTCGACGGACGCTGGCGAGGCCCTGCGCGCGATCGAGGAGGCGGCCAAGACGCGAATTCCCCAGGGGATCCGCACGTTCTCGTCCGACCCGGGGTTGACGAGCGCGATTCCCACGATCGGAGCGGCTCCCGCTCCGCCCCCGCCTTCGTTCCCGTCGATCGTCTCTGCTCCCCCGGTTGCGCCCGCGCCGCCTCCCGCTCCGGCGTCGATGCCCGGGTCCCCGGCTTCGCCGCTCGCGAACGCCTCGACGGGCGATTTCACGGGCGCGTTCGAGGCCCTGCGCGCGTCCGGACGCGTTCCGGCCCCGGGGGAGGGGGACGTGACGGCTCAGAAGCCGGCGCGCGTCACGTCGGCCGTCCAGCCTCCGCGCGACCTCGCGAGCGCTCCCCGGCCGATCTCCGGTTTCGTGCCGCGTGGCCGCGCCGCTGCGGCGCCCGACAGCCCGCAGCGCGCGCTCGACGACGCCCGCCGTCTCGCCCGTCTCCTCATTTCGGAGATCAAGCTCTACAACGAGAAGAAGGTCGAGGACGGACGCGCCGCCGGAGACCTCTACGATCGCCTCAAGGACGACATCGAGAGAAGCCGGCAGGTCTACGACGAGCGCACGCCGGCCAGCATTCGACAGGACACCAATTTCTTCCACGACGAGCTCGTGCGCATCCTCGCAGACGGGCGAGCCGAAGCGCTCGGCTCGGTGAGCTGAGACGCTGACTCTCCGGGTTCTCCTCCTCGCGACCGCTCTGGCCTTTGGGAGCGCTGAGCGGGCGGCCTCTGCCGACCTGCCGGAGGCGGCCCGGGAACCGGAGGCCATGCGCGAGCGCCTGCGCGCCGCGTCGGCCGCTCTTGCGCGGGAAGACGGCTCCGCCGCGTCCCTCGTCGCGGACCTCGACGCGTCGCCTCTCGGGCTCTCCGGCCTGCCCCCGTGGATCGTCCTGGCTTCGGGTCTCGCCCCGAAGACGACGAACGTGAGCGCCCTGCTCTCCTTCGCCGCCGCCGAGCCCGGCGAGCCCTACGCACGCCTCGCGCTCGGGGTCGCCGCGCGTCTCGCCTCGACTCCCGAAGAGCGAGCCTCCGTGCGCGGCGCGCTCCTCGCGCGCCCCGAGCCGCCCCCCTCGCGACCGCGAGCCCTCGTCGCGCGCGCGTTGGCCGAAGCGCGCGTGACCGCCGGCGAGGCCGGCCGCCAGCGCCTCGTCGCGCTCGCGGCCGTTTTTCCCGACGCGCCGTCGCGCGCTGCCGACCTCTTCGACGACGCCGACCGCGAGGCCTTCGACGCGGCCGTCAAAACCGCGCCCGCCGACGTTCGCGTGAAGAGGGCGCGCGTGCTCGTGGCGCGCGATCCGAAAGCCGCGACCGCGCTCTTGCGCTCGCTGGGATCGAGCCCGCCCGCCGCGGCGCTCCCCGCGGCGGCCGAGGCCTGGCTCGCGGCCGGAAGTCCGCGCGATGCCAAGCGCCTGCTCGCGCGCCTGTCGGCTCCGCCCGGCGAGGCGGCCGCGCTCCATCTCTCCGCGCTCTCGTGGCTCGTCGAGACGAGCCTCATGAGCTCCCCGGAATCCTCGCCCGGGCGCCGCGCTCGCCGCACGCGAGCGGGACGGCCCGCGAAGTCTCCGGCCCCGGTTTCCGAGAAGGCAAAGGCCGCTGCGTCCGAGCATCTCGCGCGCCTCGACGCGCTTCTCGCGCGGCCGATCCCGGACGAGGACCGCCGGCGGCTTCTCGACAGCGGGATCCGTCTCGCCTTCAGAACCTCTCACGCGGACGACGCGCGCCGCCTCCTCACGCCTCTCGTGAGCCTCGACCCCTCGACCGAGGCGGGAGCGTCGGAGTGGTTCGCCGAGGCCTGGACTCGTTACACCGGCGGTGATTTCGCCGGCGCCGCGCGCCTCCTCGACGAGCAGATCACGGCGTACCGCACCGTGTTTCTGAAGCGCCGGGCGATGTACTGGGCCGCGCGCGCCCACGAGCGCGGGGGTGACGCGGGCACCGCGAAGGCGCTTTACGCGGGACTCGTCTCGGGAACGGTCCCCGACCTCTACGCGCGGTGGGCCGCCGCCGCGCTCGGCGTCACGCTGCCGGCCGTGGCTCCCGCGGTCGTCTCCCAGGAGGCGGGGGACGCTGCCGGGGTGGCGGGCATTCCTTCGAGAGAGCTCCTCCGCTGCGGCTTTCCCGGCCTCGCCGAGGACGCCGCCGAGAGCGAGGGTTCGCTCGATCCGCTCTTCTCGGGCCGTGCCGCCTCGGCCCGCGGCGACCACCGGCGCGCGGCCGCCATCCTGAAAAGGCGTTATCCGGAGCTGGGAACCCCGGAGGAGGGTGCCGTACCTACGGAAGCGCGAAGCGCGTATTACCCGCTCGCCGAGGCGGACCGGATCGCGGAGGCCGCGCGCGCCGCGGGAGTGCCTGCCTCGCTCCTCTTCGGTCTCATCCGGCAGGAGAGCGTCTTCAGCGAGAACGCGAAGTCGCGCTCGGGCGCCCTCGGTCTCATGCAGGTCATGCCTTCGACCGGCCGATTGCTTTTCCGGAAGGAGAACGGCAAGGGAAGACCCGACCTCAGCGACCCCGCCGCGAATCTTCGCCTCGGCGCGCGCTATCTCAGGCAGCTCCTCGATGTATTCGCAGGCGACACGGCGGCGGCGCTCGCGGCGTACAACGCGGGGCCGGGCCGCGTCCGCGCCTGGAAGAAGGCTTCGGGCTTCGCGCCGGAAGACGAGTTCCTCGAGTCGATCCCGTTCGGAGAGACACGCCTCTACGTCAAGCGCGTCCTGTTCTACCAGGGTAGCTACGCCTCGCTCTACGGTCTCCCTCTCGACAATGCGCCGTCCGTCGCGGCTCTTCCGGTGTCGGAGCCCAGCCCCTGAGCTTCAGGCTGCGCCGGGAGCTCTGGCGGGCTTCGCGGCCGCTTTGCGGCACGCCGCACAGAGGCCGCGGATCTGATGGGAATGCGACGTCGCGACGAAGTCGTGCTCCCGGCAGACCGCTTCCTGGCGTTTCTCGATCGCGGCGTCGATGAACTCGATCACCTTGCCGCAGCTCGAGCACACGAGGTGGTCGTGGTGCTCGCCCTTGCGGAGCCTCTCGTAGCGGTACTTTTCCTCGTTCAGCCGCACGCGCCCCACGAGGCCGCAGCCGTGCAAGAGCTCGAGCGTCCGGTAGATCGTCGCGCGGCTGACCTTCGTTCCGCGGTCGCGCATGCGGATCACGAGATCCTCCGCGTCGAAGTGTCGGTGGGTCGAGAAGATCTCGTCGAAGAGCGCGGTTCTTTCGCGCGTGACCTTCAGGCCCTTCTTACGCAGGAAATCATCGAACACCCGGCGTTCGTCGGCGTATTGATTCACTGCTAAAGAGTATCAGTCCTCATGTCCGACGGGAATAGCCCAGGAGGGTCGGCAGGGGGAAAAAAAGGGATCACTGTCTATTCACGCCCTTGTCGTACTCGAAGAACTTGAGCGTGTAGCCCTTCGGCACTTTCGGAAGGTTCCCGCGATAGCGGTTCACGTAGTCGATCTGGTTGCCGTCGGGGTCTCCGTGGACCTTCTCGTAGGCGATGAAATCCCCCGAGAACCAGTCGAAAATCTTCGAGAGCGCCACCGTCTTCGCCGCGTCGTCGATCGTCACGTTGCGCTTCTCGGCAACGAAGCCCTTCATCCCCTCCTCGAGCTGCTCGTCGAGCTTCTCCGGGTCGAAGGCGACCTGGGGCAGTCGCGGGCAGCCCTTGGACGCGCAGTTCAGCGCGGCGTGGACCCGCGGGTCCTTGAAGCCCTCCCGGACGGTCTTGTCCTCGAGCTTCTTGAGGTTCAGCTTCTCACCGCCGAGCACGATGTCCATGCCCACGAAAAAGGAGTACCCCGAGAAGAGCCCTCCCTTCCAGACGCTCTCTTTCTCCGGTCCACGCGCGAGTACCCCCTTGAAGACCTGGGCGTTATAGGCGTTCAGCCAGTAGGCGAGCTGGTCGTTCCTCGTGGGGAAGAGTTCGGGGTTCGATCGCGGGCTGGTCTTCTCGATGGCCGCGAGGAACCGGTCGAGGTCGCCGCGGTCCCTCGCGAGCGCGTCGTAATCGACGTTGCCTCTCGCATCGACGTACTTCCCGAGCACCTTGTTCCAGTCCTCGTACGAGAACTTCGGGGCGGCGCGGAGCGCGAAGGGCAAGGCGGCGAGAACAGCGAGCACGGCGGCGGCGTAGGGGGGGCGGCACGTCACGGGGGCCTCCTTCGGGACTCGGGCGAGGCGAACCGCCTCCAGCCTATTCCGGATCGCACCGCCTCGCCGGATCATTCCGCCCGGCGCGTAAGATTCGGGAAGATGTCTTCCAGTTCGGGTTCGTCGCGGGTGTCCGACCGCATCGACCAGTACCGGATCGTGCGCCGGATCGCGCTCGGCGGCATGGCCGAGATCCTCGAGGCCGTGGACGAGAGGTCCGGACGAAGGGTCGCGCTCAAGAAGATCCTGCCGCACATCGCCACGGATCCCGACTTCCTCGACCGTTTCTTCCACGAGATCCGGATCCAGATCTCGCTCAAGCATCCGAACATCGTCGAACTCGTGGATTGCAGCCCCACGCCGGAGCTCGCGTACATCGTGATGGAATACGTGGACGGCGGCGAGCTGAACGGCCTCCGGAAACAATCCGGCCGCTTCCCGTGGGAGATCGCGCTCTTCGTCACCCGGGAGGCGTTGGCCGGGCTCGCGGCGGCTCACGCGAAGGGCGTCATTCACCGCGACATCAAGCCGCAGAACATCATGTGGACGCGCGAAGGGTGCGTGAAGATCGCCGACTTCGGCATCAGCCACGCCGCCCACCTCACCCGCCTCACGCACACGGGCACCGTCGTCGGCACGCCCGCGCACATGTCGCCCGAACAGGCGCGCGGCGAGGAGCTGGACGTCAGGACCGACCTCTTTTCGATGGGAACCGTCCTGTACGAGCTCCTCTGCGGGTACAACCCGTTCACGGCCGACTCCATCGCGTCTTCCCTCCGCCGCGTCGCGGACGCCGAGCCCGACCTGCCCTCGCTTCTCGATCCGTCGATCCCTCCTTCCGTCGACACGTTCCTCAGAAAGCTGCACGCGAAGGATCGTTCGCGACGCTTCGCGAGCGCGAACGCCGCGTGCGACGCGCTCGATGCCCTCTACGCGAAGGAGGGCGTCACGAGGCCCGGGGTCCTCTTCCGGACGTTCCTCGAGGATCCCGCCGCCTTCGTCGCCGAGCGCAACAAACGGCTCGCCAAAGAGTCCAACGCCGCCGCCCAACGCCTGCTCTCGGACGCGAACGCGCGCCCCGAGGAGGCTCTCTGGGCGGCCTACCGGACGGTCGCCTGCACGCCGGACGACCCGGCCGCGCAGACGCTCCTGCGCACCGCGGCGTTGCGCGCAGGGCAACGCGAGAAGCCCCTCGACAACGCGCGCATTCGCGAGCTCGAGGAGGCGCTGAAGAAGGATCCCGACAACCTGGCTCTTCTCCTGCAGCTCGCGAAGCTGTACCGGCTCGAGCACGACTTCCTGAACCTCATGCGTTTCTTCCGGAAGCTGCAGGCCCTCGCGCCGCCCGACCCGTACACGCAGGGACAGATCGCCTCTCTCCTCTCGAGCGGCGAGCCGACACCCGGATTCGCGACCCGTGCGGTGCCTGTCGGCGCGGGCGGGACGCCGCGCACCGTCCCTTCCATCCCGCGCGACGAGACGAGCCGCGCCGGCCTGATCGCCGCGGCCCTCGTCGTCGCCGCGCTCGCCGCGCTCGGCGCCTGGTGGGCGAAGCGGGCGCCGCACCTCCCGTCGGGAGAGCGCCGGCCGGCTCCCGCGGTGGCGCCGGCGCCCGCCGCCGCGCCCGACCGACCGACCGGAGGCGGGGATCTCACGCTCGAGCGCGTGCTGGAGCGCGGGGCGCTCCTCGAAAAAGAGAGCGGGGCGCCCGCCGCCCTCGCGTTCTACGAAGAGGCCGTCTCCAAGACGGCGCACGCCGAGTCGCGCGCCGTCCTCCTGACGACGATCGCCGACGTCGCCGTGAGGACGCAGGACCGCGCGCGAGCGGCGAGAGCCCTGGACGAGCTGCTCAAGATACCGGCAGCGCGTCCAGAGGCCCTCCTCAAAAAGGGCGACTTCCTCGAGGCGCAATCTCAGGAGGACGCCGCCGAGCGCGTCTTCGAGGAGGCGGCGCGGGCGAGCGACCCGGACGTGAGGGTTCGCGCGACCCTCCGGCTCGCGCGGGGCGCCGAGAGGGCGCGGAACGTCCTGCGCGCGACGACCCTCTACGAGGAGATCCTCCTCAAGGCTCCGGCCTCCTCTCAGTCGGACCAGGCGCGCCTCGGACTCGCCGCGCTCTACGGAACCGCGGGACGCCTTTCGGACGCGCGCCGCCTCTACGAGGAAGTCCTGAGAAACGCGGCGCCCGCGAGCGACGCCCACAAGGCGGCGGAAGCCGGGATGAAGGCTCTCGAAAGCGCCTCGGCCGTGGAGAATCGCGGATGAAATCGCACCGCAAGGTCCTGACGCTTCACCTCCCCGGCAGAATCGGATTCGTGAACGTCACCGACGAAGTCCAGGCCGCGGTCGACGAGAGCGGCGTCCAGGAAGGACTCTGCCTCGTCAACCCGATGCACATCACGGCCTCGGTCTTCATCAACGACGACGAGGCCGGCCTTCACCGCGATTACGAGCGCTTCTTCGAGACGCTCGTCCCGCACGATCCGGTCTCGCAGTGGCGGCACAACGATACGGGCGAGGACAACGCCGACGCCCACATCAAGAGGCAGCTCATGGGCCGTGAAGTCGTCGTCGCCATCACGAAGGGGCGCCTGGACTTCGGCACGTGGGAGCGGATCTTCTACGGCGAGTGGGACGGCCGCCGCGCCAAGCGCGTCCTCATCAAGATCCTCGGGGAATAGCCGGCCCCGCTCCGCGCTCCGGCCCGACGGCGAGCGGCAAACGCGTGGTTTCGCGACGTTGTCTCAGACGCGTTCTCGGGTTAGGCTCCCCCGCAACCGAGACTGGAGAAAATCCAAGCGAAACGCCCCCGAAGGAGGTGGGCTCCGATGAAGAAAATCTCCCTCGCCAGCACGCTCCTGGTGTCCCTCGTCGCATTCCCGCTGCGCGCCGCCGAGAGTCCCGCCCCGCCGGGGCCCCCGAAGGTCCTCCAGATCTTTCGCGAGGAGGTCAAGGCCGGGAAGGGCGCCGCGCACCTCAAGATCGAGAAGGGCTTCGTGGCGGCGTTTGCCCGGGCGAACTGGCCGACGCACTACCTCGCCCTGACGACGATCACGGGTCCGACCGAGGCCTGGTTCCTGACGGGGTACCCCTCCTTCGCCGCGTGGGAGAAGGACCGGAACGAAACCGATGGCAACAAAGCGCTCACCGCGGACCTCGACAGACTCATCGAGAAGGACGGGGAAGTCCTGACGAACACGCGGAGCCTCGTCGCCATCCTGCGCGAGGACCTCAGCGCGGGCGGCCCCGTGGACATCGCGAAGATGCGGTACTTCCGGCTGCTCACGTTCCGCGTGCGCCCCGGACACGAGAACGACTTCCAGGACGCCGCGAAGATCGTGAAAGGCGCCTACGAGAAGGCGAAGATCGACCTCCCATGGGCGGCGTACCAGATCACGGGCGGGATGCCCGGCCCGACGTTCATGATTCTCTCCCCGATGAAATCCCTGTCCGAGCTCGACGCCGCGGTCGCGCGCGCCGGGGCGCTCCGGGAAGCCGAGGGCCCCGAGAACGAGAAGGCTCTCGCGAAGATGGCGTCCGACGGGTACGCGACGGTCGAGAGCACCATCTTCGCCTTCAGCCCCGCGATGAGCTATCCCTCGAAGGAGTTCGTCGCCCGGGACCCGGAGTTCTGGACGCCGAAGCCGGAGGCGAAGCCCGCCGCCCCCGCGAAGAAGGCCGCGCCCGAACCGAAGGCGGAGGCCAAGCCGGCCGACAAGAAATAAGTCGGCGGGAGGCCGGGCCCCCGGCCGTATTTCCCCGAATGGCCGACGTCAAGGGTCGAAGACCTCTGCGCGGCGCGCGAAGCGCGCCCTTGACATCGGCCCTTCGGAAGACAGATTTCCTGTTACCGGGGCTGCATCAGCAGCCCCGAATATCAGAAGAATGGACTATTCGTCGCCGGGCTTCTCCGCCTCCAGCGCGAGGTCGATGAGCGTGTCCGCGAGCCGCGTCGCGCACGGGCTGTCCCCTCCGAGCGCCTCGGCGAAGCGCGCGCGCACGCTCGCCTCGCGTGCCTCGTCGCGAATCGGGCGGCCCGTCGCTTTCTTGACGGCGCCCACGCGCCGCGCGAGCTCGAGCCTCTGCGCGGCGAGCCGCGCGATCCCGCCGTCCACGACGTCGATCGCTCGCCGGATCCTCTCCACCGAGCCGCTCGCGCCGGGCAGGATGCCGAACTCGTCGAGCAGCTCCTCGAGGTCCTCGGGCAACAGCGCCTGCGGCCCGTCGGAGAGGGCGGATTCGGGAGCGTCATGGACCTCGATCATGAGCCCGTCCACACCCGCCCCCCACGCCGCGCGCGCGAGGCCCGGCACGAGGTCGCGCCGGCCCGCTGCGTGCGACGGGTCCGCGAAGAGCGGGAGATGCGTGAGGCTCCGCGCCGCGAGGAGGCCGCCGAGATCGAGCGTCCCGCGCGTCGCTTTCTCGAACGTGCGGATGCCCCGCTCGCAGAGGATCACGTTCCTGCAGCCCGCATCGAGGAGGTACTCGGCCGAGGAGAGCCACTCTTCGACGGTCGTTCCGAACCCGCGCTTCAGGAAGACGGGGCGGGAGCTCTTGCCCGCTTCCCTGAGGAGGTCGTAATTCTGGCAGTTCCGCGCGCCGATCTGCAGCACGTCGGCCCGCTCGGCCACCGGGACGACCTGCGCGGGCGCCATCACCTCCGTCACGATCGGGAGGCCGGCCGCATCTCCTGCGTCCTTCAGCCAGCCGAGGGCGTCGAGGCCGTGCCCCTGGAACGAATAGGGGGAGGTGCGCGGCTTGAAGACGCCGCCGCGGAGGGCCGTCGCGCCGGCGCGCGCCACGGCGCGCGCGAGGCGTGCGACCTGCTCGGGCGATTCGACCGCGCACGGCCCCGCGATCACGGCACGGCGGCCTCCGCCGACGACGAAGGGTCCCACGGCCACGACGCTCGGCTCGCGCACTTCCGTCACTTTCGGGATGTCGCGCATCCGCGGAGGGCGCACGAATTCCGGGGTGGGCCCGAGCCAGATCACGCGCTCCGAGGCCGCCGGCAGGCCCGTGAGGGCCGAGGTGCGCGCGACGTTCTTCTCGGGCACGACCGCGAAGCCGCGGACCGGATCGGCCGGCGTTCCCGGGAGCGAGAGCAGCTCGGCGCCGGCTTCGGCGAGAGCCGACGACGCCTTGACTCCCGCGTAGAAGACGACGCGCGGCGCCGGAGCGTCGGGCGGGGCGTCCGTTTCCGGCAGGACCTCCGGGGCGGCTCCCGCGCGCGCGAGTCGCCAGAAGCGCGTCGTGTTCGGACGCACGTCCGACACGTCCTCCTCGAGGATGAGGAGGCCGGCCTCGAGCGCCGCCTCCTCCGAGCAGACGGCTGCGCGAGGCCCTCCCGCCTCCTTCACGCGAAACGCGGCGTACGCCGTGTCGTGCGTGTCGATCGGAATCGCATCGAGGCGCGCGAGAAGATTGCGGCACTGCCTGAGCACCGCGGCCTGGGAGTGGACCTCGCGCACGCCCTCGAGCGCGAGGCCCTCCGGCGCGGCGAGGACGAGCCTCACCGACACCTCGATCTCGGCCTCGACGGCGAGCGCGGACGCCCGCTCCAGAAGCGAGCGGGCGAGCGCGTCCAGGGACTCGAGGATCGGACCGTCCGCCCGGTTCACCGCGGGCAGCACGGCGCACGCAGTCTCTCCCGCGAGGAGCGCGCGCAGCATGCGCTCGAAGGTGGGAAAGGCCACCGGCTTCCCGCACCGCGCCGCCGCGCGGGCCGAGAAGGAGCCGGGCTGCCCCTGATAGCCCGCGAGGTCCGCCCCGAGCGGCGTCACCTGAGCGTCGCGTCCGCCCGCGTCGAGGCCGGCTCGCGCGTGACCTTCGCGTCCTCCACGACGACGGGGTACGAGTAGCCGGCCCCGAAGTCGCGGTCGAGATGAACGACGCCCTTGACGACCACGATGTCGCCGACGGCCGCGCCGTCCTGAGTCGTCACCGTCAGGTCGTCGTCCTTCTTTTCACGCGCCCCGGAGCCGTCGCGAATGTGAATCCAGTTCCGGCCCATGATCGAGGAGTTCGCCTTCACGACCTTGCCGCGCACGGTCACGGTCTTGTCCTTCAGGGAAAGACGCTCCGCGAAGACCTGTGCCACGGTACGGGCGTCCTTGCCTTCGGCCTTCGCGACCCTGACGTCCCCGGCGTCCGCCGGGCCGGCCGCCACCGCCTCGTGCTGCGCGGCCATCTGGGCGCGCAGCGGAGCCTCGGACGCGGTGCCGTGAGCCGAGACCGGCGCGAGAACGGGGGGCGCCCCGCCGCCGAGGTTGCCGAAGACGATCCGTTCGAATTTCCGGTTCAGCGTCTTGCTCTCGAAGCCGTCCATCGACATCGCGTTCACGACCGTGACCCGGTCGCCTTTCTTCACGGACGCCTTCGTGACGGCAGCCCACGTCTCGCCGTCTTCCGTCTTGAGCCTCAGATACGTGTAATCGGAGGCGTCGAGCGTCTCCTGGACGACCCCCGACACCGTGGCCGTGGGAGGCTCGGGCGCCTTCGGGACGACGGCGGCCGCGGCCGCGCCCTTAGGGGAGGCTCCGGGAGGAGGTGACTCGGGGACCGCGCCGGCGGCGGCGGGACCGGCGGGTTTCTTGCCGCAACTTGCGATCAGGACGAGCGCGAGAACGAAGGCGGATCGGCGCATGGAACGGTCTCCTTTACCCGGCCTCGATCTTGACAGAAGAAAGCCGCCCCGGGAGGGGCGGCCTTCTTGGAGCCGCGCTGGGCGGGCCGCGCTCAGGACGCGAGGAAGGAGGACACGGCGCGGTGCCACTGATCTTCGGACAGCAGGGCCGGCGGAGGCAGGACGAGCTCGCCGCCGTCCGCCGCCGCCAGGCCGAGCTCGCCTTCGAGGAAATGCGCGAGCCGCGTCTCGTCGGCGTGGAACCACGCGCGCGCCTTCGCACCCGTCGGAAAACCGCGGTACGTGTCGGAGGCGGGCCGCACGGAGAAGAGCCAGCCTCTCCCGTACGGCGAGGACTCGACGAGGGACGGGCGGCGCAGAACGGCGCTGTTCACGGCCATCACCGTGCCCGTCACGGGTGAGGGGATGACCGCGGTCCGCGCGCCGCACGCGATCGTCACGGCCGCGCGCCCTGCGGCCAGCATGCTGCCCGGCTGCGGAAGCTGGATCGCGGTGACGCCGTGAAGGAGGTGTCCGGCGAGGCCGTCGAGGCCCACGCGCAGGCGGTCTCCGGCCTCGTCCAGCCACGCGTGGCCGGGCGTGTAGCGGCGGCGTTCGGCGAGAACGAGACCGTCGACCTCCACGAGGCCGAGCCGGCGCGCCCTGACCTTCCGGATCGCCCGCTGGACGACGCGGTAGAGGCCCCACGCCGCGAGGATCGGGGCGAGCGCAATCGCGACGAAGGCGATGAGGAGAAGCAGGCGGATGAGCAGGCCCGCGGCGAAGATGACGGCTCCCTCGAGGATCGTCAGGAGAGCTTCCATGATGCTCACCTCTCTTTCGGGACGGCGTGACAGGTGGCGCAGTCGTCGAATCCGTGCGCGCTGTTGCCGTCATGGCACTTGCCGCAGGCGACGCCCTTTTCCATGTCCTTGTGCTTGAGGCGGGGGGCCGCCCGGGTCTCGGAACGGTGGAGGATCGGGAACAGCGCCGGGTGGCAGGTCGTGCAGTCGGGCTTCGCCAGGTCGACGTGCGACGTGTGGCGGAAGGTCACGACGCCCGGGCTGTCCGTTCCCTGCGGGAGAGCGCGGTCGTTCGGGAGGCGGGGGAGGCCGCCTGCGAGGACCGCCCCGGCGAGGGAGAGCGTCAGGACGGAGGCGGAGAGCCGGAGGTGTCTCATGACGGCCGCCTCACTTTCCCTCGAGGAACTGCCGGGCGAGCTCGTCCCAGTGGTCCTCGTCGAGCGCCCGCGCGATGCCGTGCACGGGCGTCCCGCCGTCCTGCAGAACGACGCCGAGCTGCGGAGTCAGGCGCTGGGCGAGCTTCCCGGCCGCGGTGTCGAGGAACCGGCGGGCCGCGTCGCCCGAGAAC
Organism: Thermoanaerobaculia bacterium; assembly: GCA_035455045.1. Taxonomy (GTDB): domain Bacteria; phylum Acidobacteriota; class Thermoanaerobaculia; order UBA5066; family UBA5066; genus Fen-183. The sequence continues at coordinate 23,831 of DATIFW010000056.1, forward strand.
AGGTTCTTCAGGTTGCCAGTCAGCCAGCGCGGCTCGACTTTCATGAGCCAGCCGGCGCCGTAGGGATCGCGCAAGGCCTCGGCCGGATGCGCGCGGACGGCCTCGTTCAAGGCGACGACGTGGCCATCCACGGGCGAGAGCACGTCGAGCGGCTGGCCGCCCGCCACGATCGTGAAGGCTTTCTGGCCCTGCCTCACGGGCGCGCCGATCTCGGGAAAGCGGACCGCCTCGAGCGGGCCGACGAGCTTGTGGGCGAAGTCGTCGAGGCCG
>DATIFW010000057.1:0-14007 GCA_035455045.1 Thermoanaerobaculia bacterium
CCACGAGGGGAACTACTCGGACCTCGTCAGGAGGAAGAAAGAGAATCTTGCTCCCGCTCAGGACGGGTCGCAGAAGCGCGACGAGCTACAGTGGGGCGGGCGTTTGGGCACCGGCGGCGCCAATTCCCACCGTTCGCCCTCTTCCCCTTCTAAGAAATCTTCTTCTTCTTCCTCTTCGGACCTGGAGTCTGCTGCCGGCGTTGCCGGCAGCGCGCGGGGGGCGGCGGGTGCCGCTCCGGGCGGCGCCCGCCGCCCCGACCGCGCCGCCGAGAGGCGCCGCCTCAAGAACGAGAGAATCCTCGCTGTATTGGAAGAGGAGATTGGGCGCCTCGAGGAGGAGATCCGCTCGCTCGATCTCTCCCTCGCGAACCCCGACGTGTTCCGCGATGGAGACAGGGTCCGGCAGGTGAAATCCGCGCGCGAGCAGGCGCGCCGGGCGCTCGAGGCGAAGCTGTGGGATTGGGAGGAGACGTCCCGCAAGCTCCAGACGGGCGCGGAGGTGCCGGCGTGAGCGGCGGCTCGCCGTCCCGCCCGGGCACGGCCTCGATCCTGGCCGTCGGCAGCGAGCTCCTCGGCACGGCGCGCCTCGACACGAACTCGCTGTACCTCACGAGCCGGCTCGACGCTCTCGGGATCTCCGTCGTGCGGAAGGTCTGCGTCGGCGACGGCTGGACCGACCTTCTCGCCGAGATCCGCCTCGCGCTGGAACGGGCTCCGCTCCTCGTCGCGACGGGCGGGCTCGGACCCACGGACGACGACCGCACCAAGGAGGCGGCGGCGAAGGTGCTCGGACGCGCTCTGGTGCGCGACGAGGGGATCCTCCTGCGTCTCAAGGAGCGCTTTCGCCGGCGCGGTCTCGAGATGCCGCACGTGAACGAGAAGCAGGCCGACGTGATCGAGGGCGCCGTCGTCCTCGCGAACCCGCGCGGGTCGGCCCCCGGTTTCCTCGTCGCGGCGGGAGCCTCTACCGTGGTCCTCCTGCCCGGAGTTCCCCTCGAGATGAAGGCGATGTGGGCCGACGCCGTCGAGCCCCTCCTCGCGCGCGGCGCCGCGGCCGGCCTGCACCGGCGCACACTCAAGATCGCGGCGATGCCCGAGAGCGCCGTGGAAACGCTGGTCCGGCCCGTCTATGCCGCGTATCCCGACGTCCCGATCACGATCCTGGCGGCGCCCGGCGAGGTGCAGCTCCAGTTCACGGCGCGCGGGACGTTCGAGGATGCGTCGCGCGTCCTCGATCGCATCGAGGCCGACTTCCACAAGGCGCTGTCGGGCGAGATCTTCGGCCGAGACGACGAAACGCTCGAGGGCGTCGCGGGCGACCTGCTCCGCGCGAAGGGCCAGACCCTCGCGCTCGCCGAGTCGTGCACGGGAGGCCAGCTCGCGGAGCGCATCACCGAGATCCCGGGCTCGTCCGACTACTTCCTCGGAGCCGCCGTCACGTACGCGAACACGGCGAAGGCGGATCTCGTGGGCGTCTCGGCGGCCACGCTCGAGCGCCACGGGGCGGTTTCGGAAGAGACGGCGCGCGAGATGGCGCTCGGCGCGCGCAAGAGATTCGGGGCGACGATAGGCCTCGCGACGACGGGCATCGCGGGCCCGGGGGGCGGCACGCCGGAAAAGCCGGTCGGGACCGTTCACGTCGCGCTCGACGCGGCGGACGGAACGCGCCTTCACCGGAAGCTCCTCCTGCCGGGCGAGCGCACGCTCATCCGGCGCTGGACGACCTCGACCGCGCTCGGAATGCTGCGCAAGCACCTCCTCGGCCTCGCCGAAGGAGGACGCCGGTGATGCGCGAGCTCGCGTGCCTCGTCGCGGCCTATCTTCTCGGTTCGGTCTCCTTCGCGATCCTCCTCGTCCGCATGTTTCGCGGCGTGGACGTCCGGGGCGAGGGCTCGGGCAACGCGGGAGCGACGAACGTGCTCCGAACGTCGGGAAAGCGGCTCGCGACCCTCACGATGCTCCTCGACGTCGGAAAGGGCGCGCTCGCGGTACTCCTGATGCAGGCCGTCACGTACGATCCGCGCTGGCTCGGGGCGGCGGCATTCGCGGCCGTGCTCGGGCACGTTTTCCCAGTCTGGTTCGGCTTCCGCGGGGGCAAGGGCGTCGCGACGGCGATCGGAGGGTTCTCGGTCCTCTGCCCGCTCGGGGTGCTCGTGGTCGTGGCCGTTTTCGTCGCCGTCGTCGCCACGACGCGCCTCGTGTCGCTCGGCTCGATCACGGCGGCCTGCCTGCTGCCGCTCGTGATGCGGCTCCTGTTCCACGCGGGAGATGCGGAAGTCGCGGCCGCTTCGGCGGTCACGATTCTCCTCATCATTTCCCATCGCGCGAACATCCGGCGGCTCCTCGAGGGAACCGAGCGACGCCTCGGACGGAGGGACTCGTGACCCGACTCGCGATCGTCGGAACCGGCGCCTGGGGCACCGCGCTCGCCATCCACGGTGCGAACAAGGGGTTGGACGTGGCGCTTCTCGGCCGCCGCCCGGACGTCGTCGAGCGGCTCAAGGCGACGCGCGCTCACCCCGCGCTCCCCGGGGCCCTTCCAATCCCGCCGCAGGTGACGATCACGACCGACGCGCGCGAGGCGTTCTCGGGTGTTGCCGCCGTTCTCTGGTCGGTCTCCGTGCAAGCCACGGCGCCGGAGCTCGAGCGGCTCGCCCCGCTTCTTCCGTCCGTGCCTCTCGTCGCGACGTCCAAGGGTCTCGAGATCGGCACGCGCCGGCGGACGACGGAGATCATGGCGTTCGTGACGGGACGGTCGGACGGCCTCGCCGCGCTCTCGGGGCCGACGTTCGCGGCGGAGGTCGCGCGCGGACTGCCGGCGGCGGCGGTCGTCGCGAGCGCGGATCCGGACGTCGCCGCCCGGCTGCAGGAGCTCCTGTCCTCCCCCACGCTGCGGCTGTATCGCTCGGCGGACGTGCTGGGCGTCGAGATCGCGGGAGCCGCGAAGAACGTCGTGGCGATCGCGGCCGGCCTCGTGGACGGCCTTCGCCTCGGACACAATACGCGGGCCGCGCTCCTCACCCGGGCGCTCGCCGAGATCCGGCGGCTCGGCACGCGCATCGGCGGAAGCCCCGAGACGTTTTCGGGCCTCGCGGGCACCGGGGATCTCATTCTCACCGCGACGGGCGATCTCTCGCGAAACCGGCGCGTCGGGCTCGCGCTCGCGTCCGGAAAATCGCTTCCCGAGGCCGTGGCCGCGCTTTCGGGCGAGGTGGCCGAGGGCGTGGCGACGTCGCCCGTCCTGCTCGAGCTTTCCAAGGAGGCGGGCGTCGAGATGCCGATCGCCGCGATGGTCGCGTCGATTCTTTCGGGTCAGACGACGCCGACGGACGCCGTGCGCAATCTCATGACGCGCACGCTCAAGGAGGAGAAGGTCTGAGCGAGGATCCGACTCCCGCGGCCGTCCACGCGGTGGCTCCCGGCTCCCAGATCGTCGTTCCTCCGGGCCTCGGGCTGTCCTACGTCCGGGTGAACACGCCCGGCGAGGAGCCTCCCCCGGAGAAGGGCCTCGTGGACGTGGCGGTTCTCGACATGCACCACGGGTACGCGAATCTCGGGCACGCGTCCATCGTGGAGAGCCTCCTCAACTATGCGCACGACGCGCGGCAGCGCCGCCCCGGCGCGCCGGCAGTCCGGGTCATCAGCTACGACGTGCGCAGGGGGCTCGCCGTGCCGTCTTTTCCGGCGCGGTTTCCGCTCGTGGTCGGCTCGGGCGGCCCCGGCGCGCTCGATCCGCGGGAGAACGACGGCGTCTCCGCGGGCTCGCAGGGCATCCTCGAGAACCCCGACTGGGAAGGTCCTCTCTTCCGGTTCTTCGACGGCGTGCTCGCGAGCACGGGCACGGCGATGCTCGGCATCTGTCATTCCTTCGGCCTTCTCGCGCGGTGGGGCGGAGTCGCCCGCGCGGTCCTGCGGGGGCCGGAGAGGGGAGGCAAGAGCGCCGGCATCGTCACGAACGTCCTCACGGACGACGCCTGGGCGCACCCTTTCTTCGGCGACTACTTCGCCGAGAACGGAGGCCCCGAGGTCAAGGTGCTCGACAGCCGGCTCTTCGACCTTCTCCCGACGGGCTGGGGCGGGGCGCGGCCGCTCGGCTTCGACTGCGACCGCCCGGGAGCGGGCCGCGGGGAGGCCGTGACGATGTTCGAGTTCGCCCGCCTTCAGGGCGGGACCGTTCCACGGGTCTGGGGCGTGAACCACCACCCCGAGATCGGCGACGTGGGTCTCCAGCGCGAGAGGCTCGAGCGGCTCTGGGAGAACGGGGGAGTCACCGAGGCGTGGTACCGAGAGCGCCTGACGGCCCTCGCCGCCTGGAATGCTTCGGCGGCGACGGAGCAGGGCCTGCAGCGGACGACTCGCTGGACGTTCGAGAAGCCGCTGCGCATACACCTCGAGCGGGCTCTGTTTCCGGGATGAGCGATCGCGGCGCTGCGCGCCGCGTTCTTAGAAGGGTGAATGCGCCGGGGTTGCCCAAGCCGCCGGAGCGTTGCTCGGTCGTCCGCCGCCCTCTTCACCTTCTAAGAAAGTCTTCTCTTCATGCTTTCCGCTTGTCCGTAGGCAGGAGGCCGTGCAGGTCGCAGTGTCCGGCGTGAGGGTGGTGGAGCGCGCCCGCGACGTCGTAATCCAGGTGGTCGCCGTGGGGAACGCACTCGTGCCCGCACGAGTCCCCGTGCGCTTCACCGCATTCGACCGGCGCGCAAGCGACCGGACGCGTTCGATCCACTTCGAGCCGGTGCTCGTCGAGATGGCCCTCGTGAGGCGCGTGAAGATGTCCGTCGTGGAGGTAGTCCGCGTGGTCGCCGTGGCGCACGGCCTTGTGGCCGCAGCTCGGCCCGTGCTCGTGGTCGTGGCTGTGATGCTCGCGGCAGGACACGGCGCGTCCTCCCCGCGACATCCTCGCGCGCCGGGACGCGCGGGTCAACCGTGGGATAATTTTTTCCGGATGCGGGAATTTTCGCGAGCTTTGCTCGCCGCCTGCCTCGGCATGGCGGCGGCACGGGGAGAGACCGCTTCGGGACGGAGGGTGGCCGCGGCCACGATCGCCCCGATCGCGAGCCTCACGGCGATGGTGGCGGGGCCGGGCTGGGAGGTCCGGACGGTCATCGCGCCGGGGGTGTCTCCGCACGTCTTCGAGCCGGCGCCGCGCGACGTCAAGCGCTTCGCTCCGGCGCGCCTCGTCGTCACTGTGGGCGCGGGCTACGACGACTGGGCCGGGAAGCTCGTAGCGGCGTGCGCATCCGGCGCGATCCTTCACGACGCGGGACGCTCCGTGGGCGTCGTTTCGGAAGGCGGCGGAGATCATGAAGGCGAGATCGGGCGCGATCCGCACTGGTGGCTGTCGCCAAAGCTCGCGAGTCGCGCGCTCGCGCCTCTCGCCGAGCGCTTCGCGGGGCTGGATCCCGCCGGCGAAGCCGGCTATTGGGGACGCGCCCGCGACGGCGAGGCCGCGCTTCTCGCTCTCGACGCCGAGCTGGCGGCGCTCCTCGCCCCCGTGAAGGGGCGGCCGATCGTCGGCGCGCACGACTCGTGGACGTACTTCGCGGCCGACTACGGCCTCGAGAAAGGCGGCGCGATCGAGACCGTGCCAGGGCGTGAGCCGTCTCCACGCGACATCAAGCGGCTCATCGACCTCGTCCGGGCCCGGAACGTCAGAGCCATCTTCGCCGAACCGCAGTTTCCGCCGGCGGCCGCGCGCATCCTCGCCTCCGACGCGGGAATCCGGGTCGCGCTCGTGGATCCGATCGGAGGCGTGGCGGGACGGGCAGACTATGCCGCCCTCCTGCGCTTCGACGCGCGCGCATTCCGTGAGGGCCTCGGGTCGCCATGAGCGTCGGCGCGCGCTTCGAGGGTGTCAGCGTGACGTTCGGAGGCCGACCGGTCGTGGAGGAGGCCGCTTTCGAAGTCCGTCCGGGCGAGCGCACGGCGATCCTCGGTCCGAATGGCGGCGGCAAAACGACGCTCATCCGCGTGCTCCTCGGCCTTCTCGCGCCGGACCGGGGCCGGGTCGTCTTCCTCGAGAATGGCCGGGAGGTTCCGCGCCCTCGCATCGGCTACCTCTCGCAGCGCTCGACGCTCACCGCGGACGCTCCGCTGTCGGGATGCGACCTCGTCGCGTTGACCCTTGCACCCGGTGCCGGATTCGGGGGGCTCGGCGGCGTTCGGAAAGAGGCGCACGCCGCGTTGACGCGGGCGGGGCTTCCCGGCGAAAAACAGGATCTGCCCGTCGGGCGCCTGTCGGGGGGACAGCGTCAAAGGGTCCTCCTCGCGCGCGCGATCGCGGGCGCGCCGCAGCTTCTCGCTCTCGACGAGCCCGATACGGCCCTCGACGCGGAAGGCCTCGCGACGCTTCGGCGGCTCGTGGCCGAAGAGATCGCCGCGGGCAGGACGGTCGTCTACGTCACGCACGACAGCGACGCGATGGGAGGCGCCGACGCCGTCTTTCACGTCGACGGCCGTGTCGGGACGGGCTTCGCCGAGCACGCCCACGGGTCGGCGCCGTGATCGAATTCCTCGGCTACCCGTTCTTCCAGCGGGCTCTCCTCGCCGGAGCGCTGACGGGGCTGCTCTGCGGGACGCTGTCGTTCTTCGTCGTGCTCCGGCGCCTCGCGTTCGTGGGCTCGGGCGTCGCGCACGCGGCCTTCGGCGGCGTGGCGCTCGGCACTCTTCTCGGATGGCCCCCGGGTTTCTGCGGCCTCGCCTTTTCACTCGGGGTCGCGGGCGCGACGGCCCGGGCCTCGGAATCGTCGGGCGTCACCGAGGACACGGCGGTCGGGGTCTTCACGGTGGCCGCGATGGCAACGGGTGTCGTCGCGCTCGGTTTCGTGAAGACGAACGTGGACCTTTTCGGCCTCATGTTCGGCAACATCCTGACGGTGGACCCGGCGGACCTCCTGCTCCTCGCCGCGGCGGCCACGGGAATCCTCGTGGCGCTCGCGGTCTTCTTCCGGCCTCTACTCCTCGCGTCCGTGGACGAAGAAGGCGCGCGGGTGGCCGGCGTCGCCACGGGTGCCATGCGGCTCCTCGTCCTCACGCTGATCGCCGTCGCCGTCGTGGCGGCGCTGAAGGTCGTCGGGATCCTGCTCGTGTCGGCGCTCCTCGTCCTCCCGGGTGCCACCGCCCGCCCGCTCGCGAGCCGCTGGCCCGGCTTTCTGGCAGGCTCGATCGCCGTCGCGCTCGCAATGGTTCTCGGGGGGTTGCTCCTCTCCGTGGCGCTCGACATCGCCTCGGGCGCCGCGATCATCCTGCTCGGAACCTGCCTTTTCGTCGGGGCGCTCGTGGCGACGCGCCTGCGGGTCGGACGCGTCTAGGGTATCTTTCGCGCATGGCTCTGCTTCCGAACAAGCTCGTCCTCGTCCGCCACGGCGAGAGCACGTGGAACCTCGAGAACCGTTTCACCGGCTGGGTGGACGTGGGGCTCTCCGCGAAGGGTGTCGAGGAAGCCCATGCCGGCGGGAAGCTGCTGAAGGCGGAGGGCTTCCGCTTCGACCGCGTTTTCACCTCGCTCCTGACGCGGGCGATCCTCACGGCCCAGATCGTCCTCGAGGAGCTCGACCAGCTCTGGCTGCCCGTCGAGCGGTCGTGGCGTCTCAACGAGCGGCACTACGGCGCGCTCACGGGCCTCAACAAGAAGGAGACGGGGCAGAAATACGGAGACGCGCAGCTCCACCAGTGGCGGCGCGGCTACGCGGTCCTCCCGCCTCCGCTCGACGAGGACGATCCGCGGCACCCGCGCTTCGATCCGCGCTACGCGAAGCTGCCGCCCGAGCTGCTGCCGCGAACCGAGAGCCTCGAGACGGTCGTGGCCCGCACGCTCCCGTACTGGTACGACGCGGTCGTGCCGCGCCTCGCGGCCGGCGAGCAGGTGCTCGTCGCGGCGCACGGCAACAGCCTGCGCGCCCTCGTGAAACACCTCGACGGCATTTCGGACGCGGACATCCCCGAGCTCAACATCCCGACGGGGATTCCGCTCGTCTACGAGCTGGACCGCGGCATGAGGAAGGTGTCCAGCCGCTACCTGGGCGACCCCGAGGCCGCGAGGAAGGCCGCCGAAGCCGTGGCCAGGCAAGCAAAAGCCTAGCCGGGTCCCGTAGAGAAGTTGTTGCCAGTCTAATATAGCAGTTGCTATATTGCACCGGTGAACACGCGGCTCCTGTCGCGGCGCGACGTCGCGGACCTCCTCGATCCCGGGACGTGCCGGGTGGCGGTCGAGGAGGCGTTCCGCCAGCACGGCGCGGGTGAAGCGCCGCCCCCGCAGGTTTTTGCCGTGCCGGTCGAAGGGGGAGGGTTCCACGTCAAAGCAGGGACGCTTCGAGGCGTCCGCCGCTACTTCGCCGCGAAGGTCAACGGGAACTTCTCCGGAAACGAGCGCCTCGGCCTGCCTCGCATCCAGGGCGTGATCGTCCTCTGTGACGCGGAGGACGGATCGGTGCTGGCGGTCATGGACTCTTCGGAGATCACGAAGCTTCGCACCGCGGCCGCGACCGCGGTCGCCGCGGCGCAGCTCGCCCGGGCGGGCTCGAAGACCGTCACGATCGTCGGCTGCGGGGTCCAGGGACGCGCCCAGCTCCGCGCGCTCGCGCGTGTCCTGCCGCTGGAACGTGCCTTCGCCTTCGACGAGAACCGCGAGCGGGCCGCGAGGTTCGAAGAGAGCTTCTCTTTGAAAGGACAAGAGGAAGAGCCGGGCGGCGCAGGCGGCCGTCTCGCCGTGCGTGTCGCCGTCCGTGCGGCCGAGAGCCTGTGCGAGGCTCTGGCCGAGAGCGACGTCGTCGTCACCTGTACACCTTCTAAGAAACCTCTTCTCTTCTCTTCCTCGCCTCTTCGCCCGGGGACCTTCGTCGCGGCCGTCGGCGCGGATGCGGAAGACAAGCAGGAGCTCGACGTCGGCCTGCTGGCTTCCGCGAAAGTCGTGACGGACGTGACCGCGCAGTGCGTCGCCTTCGGCGACCTGCACCACGCGATCCGAGCCGGCCTCATCTCCGCGTCCGACGTCCACGCCGAGCTGGGTGAGATCGTCGCCGGGAAGAAACCGGGCCGGACCTCGCAGGACGAGGTGATCGTCTTCGACAGCACGGGGATGGCGCTCCAGGACGTGGCCGCCGCCGCCGCGGCTTTCGAGCGGGCCGAGGCCGAGCGAATCGGCGACCTCGTCTCTCTGTCGCGCTAGGCCGTGAAATGAGCGAGCAGGTCTCCCTCGGCCGCTTCTGCGCGTACTTTCTCCGCCTCGGAACTCTCGGCTTCGGAGGCCCGATCGCGCTCGCGGGAGCGATGCAGCGCGATCTCGTGGAGGAGCATCGCTGGATCGACCGCGAGGACTATGTACAGGGGCTGGCGCTCGCGCAGCTCGCCCCGGGACCTCTCGCCGCGCAGCTCGCGATCTACCTCGGCTGGATCCGGGGCGGAGTGGCCGGTGCGACGCTCGTCGGAATCGCGTTCGTGCTTCCTTCGTTCGTGATGGTGCTCGGCCTCTCGGCCGCGTACGTCGCCTGGGGAGGCCTCAGGCCGATCCAGGCGCTCTTCTACGGAATCGGCGCGGCCGTCATCGGGATCATCGCGAAGAGCGCGGCGCGCCTCACGCGTACGACCCTCAAGAAGGATCCCCTCGCCTGGGCCATCTTCGCGGTGCTGGCCGCGGTCACGGCCCTGACGGGACGCGAGATCGTCTGGCTCGTCCTGGTCGCGGGGGCGCTCGCCATGGCCGCCAAGGGAGGGATCGGCCGGACCGCCGCGGCGACGGTCTCGTTCGCGCTGCCCGCCGCGCTCGCGACCGGCCTTCGAGACGCGGCCTCTCCTGATCTCCTTCTGAGAATCTTTCTCTTCTTCGCGAAAGCGGGAGCCTTCGTGTTCGGAAGCGGGCTCGCGATCGTCCCGTTCCTCTACGGGGGCGTCGTGAAAGAGCTCGGGTGGCTGAACGAGAGGCAGTTCCTGGACGCGGTGGCCGTCGCGATGATCACGCCGGGCCCGGTGGTCATCACGGTCGCGTTCATCGGCTACCTCGTCGCGGGGCTCGCGGGCGCGACCGCGGCGGCGCTCGGCGTGTTCCTGCCCGTGTGGCTCTTCGTCGTCCTGCCGGCGCCTTACGTGCGCCGGCTCGCGGCGCGGCCCTCCGTCACGGCCTTCGTCCTCGGCGTCACCGCGGCCGCGACGGGCGCGCTCGCGGGGGCGGTCGTCGTGATCGCGCGAGGCGCGATCCACGACGTCCCGACGGCGCTCATCGCGGCGTCGGCACTTGTGATCGTCTGGAAGACGAAGACGCCCGAACCGCTCGTCGTCGCGGTTGCGGGCGGACTCGGCCTGCTGCTGTTTCGAGGGTGAAGAGCGGCCGGACACGGGTGGCGATTCCCGTTGATCGTCGCGTTTGACAATTGGCTTTGTCCTCTCGTCGCCGCCGGTGGACGCGGTGGTGTGACCGCCGTCATCGCGCTCGTCCTGACGAGAGCACACGCCGCGTGACGGAGAGCACCGAACGACTCAACCTGGCCACTGGCACTTCCGTTGCTCCCTTGGAGCGCGGGAGGTACGGTCCATGAATCTGATTCGAGTTCTCTCGAAGGGCACGCCGATCCTCGGCCTGTTCGTGCTCGTCGCGTTCACCGCGGCGTGCGGCAATTCGTCGTCCCCAACAGAGCCCACGACGGGAGGAACGATGTCCTCCGTCGGCGCGATCTCGATCACGGCCTCCGGAGTGTCGCCCAAGACGCTCACCGTCGGCTTCGGCGGGAAGGTCACGATCACGAACAACGACGGCAAGCCGCACGAGTTCTCGTCGAACCCGCACCCGGTCCACACCGACTGCCCCGAGCTCAACGCTCCTGTCCTGACGACGGGTCAGAGCTTCACCGCCACGATGGCGAGCAGGGCTGAAACCTGCGGATTCCACGACCACCTGGATCCCACGAACGCGGCGTTCCAGGGCACGATCCTCGTCTCGGCGAACCCCTGATCGCGTCATCGGGGAACGGGTGCGCCGCGCCGTGATGTGTCCTGACAGCAAACCTCTGTGAACGAGCGACTTGCGCTCATTCGGGGGATCTGCTAACGTGATGAGTTCTGTCGGAGGAGCTCGAGATGTCCGGAATCTGTCAGGTCACGGGGAAGCGCGCGGTCTCGGGGAACAAGGTTTCCCACGCCAACAACAAGACGAAGCGGCTCTTCAAGCCGAACCTCCGCTCGCAGCGTTTCTGGCTCGCGAGCGAAGGGCGTTGGGTGCGCCTGCGCGTTTCGACGGCCGCGATGCGGACGATCGACAAGAAGGGGATCGACGCCGTCGTCGCGGGCATGCGGCGCGAGGGGAAGAGGATCTAGGCCATGCGCGAGAAGGTGAAGCTCGTCTCCACGGCGAACACGGGTTACTTCTACACGATCACGAAGAACAAGAAGCTCCATCAGGACAAGATGGAAGTGAAGAAGTACGACCCCAAGGTCCGCAAGCACGTCCCCTTCAAGGAGTCGAAGATCTAAGGGCGGGTCCGAAGAGACGATTGGATTTTCTTAGAAATGTGAGAGGCGCCGGGGCGATGGCCGCGGCGCCTCTCTTGCTTTGAAGAGCTCATCCGGCCGCGGCGCGATTCGCGCGCATCCGACCCTCACATACCTTCTAAGGAATCTCCTGCGTCGCCTCGAGGCGTGCGAGGCGCTTACGGAGGTCCGCTACGGGCCCATCCTCCGAATCGCAAAGACGCCGATCGCCGCAATGATCAGCGTCAGGGCGATCAGTCCCCACGCATCGAGTGTCGGGACGGCAACTCCTCCAGCCGCAGGCGCCGCGGGGGTCGGCGTAGATGTCGGTGTCAGAGTGGGAGCAGCGGTCGGCGTGGAAGTCGGAGTAGAGGTGGGAGCCAGAGTCGGGGTCGAGGTTGGCGTGGGAGTCGGGGGGGCGGCGGCGGTCGTGATCGCCAACGACTGGGGGGCGATCAGGCCAGTGGCGGCGCCGGCGAGCGTCCGCAGCGGGGCGACGTTGCCGTTCGCCGTTCGTGAGTAGACCGTGACGGAATTGTTGGCTGTGTTCGCCACGGCCAGCTCGTTGTTGACGGCGTCCACGGCCGGGCCCCTCGTGCTGTTCAACCCCGTCGCGGCACCGGAGAGGGTGCGCAGCGGGGCGACGTCGCCGTTCGCCGTCCGGGCGAAGACCACGATGGAGGAGAGGCCATTCGCCACGGCCAGCTCGTTGTTCACGAGGTCGAGGGCTACTCCGAACGGGCCAAGCAGACCGGTGGCTCCGCCAGCGATGATCCGCAGCGGGGGGACGTCCCCGTTCGCCGTCCGTGCGTAGATCCGGACGGAAGAGGGGCTGGAATTCGTCGCCACCAGCTCGTTGTTCACGGCGTCGACGGCCACGCCCGTCGGCGAAAACAACCCTGTGACGTCGGTGAGGGTCCGCAACGGCAAGACATTGCCGTTCGCGGTGCGGGCGTACACGCTGATGTGGTCGCTACTGACCACCACCAGTTCGTTGTTGACGGGGTCCACGGCCACCCGGAACGGCAAGTTCAGCCCCGTGGACCCCCCGGCGATCGTGCGGAGCGGGGCCACGTTGCCGTTGGCGGTCGTGGAAAAGACCCTGATGCTTTGATTGCCGAGGCTCACCACGATCAGCTCGCCGTTCACGGTGTCCACGGCAACGCCGGTCGGCGCGCTCAGGCCTGTGGCGGCTCCGACGATCGTGCGAAGGGGAGCCACGTTGCCGCTCGCCGTCCGCGGGTAGACCATGACGGAGTTGGTGACAGCGCTCGCGACGAAGAGCTCGTCCTGAGCCAGGGCCGTCCCGCTCCCCATGCCCAGAAGAAGCACTGCGATCGAATGAACCGCCCGGACAAAGCGACCTGACATCCTCCACCTCCACCGAGCCCCTCGTTCGCGAGCCGGTTGTCTGATCGTCATGCGATGAAAGCCGCCCCGAGGGCTCAACCGGCCCATTCCACGGGCGATCCCGGGGTGTAAGATCGCCGTACAGAATCGTTTAGGTGCCTTCGACGATGTCGACACCAACTCCGAGCGACGTGACGGCGCTGCTCCTCGCGTGGGGTCGCGGGGAGGCCGAGGCGCGCGAAAGGCTGATTCCTCTCGTCTACGCGGAGCTGCGGTGTCTGGCGGCCCGGGCGATGGCGGCCGAGCGGCGGGACCATACGCTCGAGCCGACCGCGCTCGTGCACGAGACGTATCTCAAGCTCGTCCGGCAGGCGGACGTTCCCTGGCAGAGCCGGGCACATTTCTTCGGCGTGGCCGCCCGACTCATGCGCGAAATCCTGGTGGACCACGCGCGTGTCCACGGGGCGCAGAAAAGGGGGGGCGGCAGGCCCCGGCTCATTCTCGACTCAGCGCTCGCCGCCGCGACCGGAGGAAACGAGGTCGAGCTGCTCGCCCTGGACGACGCGCTCAGCGAGCTTTCGCGGATCGACGAGGCACAGGGCCGCATCGTCGAGCTGCGGTTCTTCGGCGGCCTCTCGATCTCCGAAACCGCCGCGGTGCTCGGGATCTCCCCGGCCACCGTAAAGCGGGACTGGGCCGTCGCGCGAGCGTGGCTCTTCCGACAGCTGGCGCGGGCGTGAGGGAGAGATGACTCCGGGTGAGTGGGCATCCGTCAAGGAGCTCTTCGAAGAAGCGCTCGGGCAGCCTGAAACCGGACGCGCGAGTTTCGTCCGGGAACGGGCCGGACGGGACGGGGGAGTCGCGCAGGAGGTCTTGTCCCTCCTCGAAGCGCACGAGAGGGCCGGAGAATTCCTGGGGTCGCCCACGGCGACGCGCCCCGACCTTGACGAGCCCCGGCCGCCGCTCCCGACCCGTGTCGGACCTTTCGTCGTCCTCCGCGAGCTGGGCTCGGGAGGAATGGGAACGGTCTACCTCGCCGAGCAGGTCGGGCCGGACTTCCGAAGGCCGGTTGCGGTCAAGGTGATTCGCCACGGCTTCAGCAGCGCGCTTTTCGTGCGGCGCTTCCAGAACGAGCGGCGGATCCTCGCGGGGCTCTCGCACCCGAACATCGCGGCGTTGCTCGACGGCGGGACCACGGAGGAC
>DATIFW010000058.1:0-5667 GCA_035455045.1 Thermoanaerobaculia bacterium
TGCATCAACGCCTTCGAGCACAGCTATACCCCCGACCGGAAGGTGGAGATCGATTTCCGGATCGGCGTCGAGGACTCGGGGCTGGGGCGCGCGTACCTCGAGGTGGACGTCGCCGATGCCGGGAAGGGATTCGACCCCTCCCGTGTCGAGACGCCGAGCCTGCCGGTGAAGCTGAGGGCCAACCGGAAGCGCGGCTGGGGGATCAAGATCATCGAGAGCCTGATGGACGACGTCCGGATCGAGAGCGGCGAGCACGGCACGCGCATCATCATGAGGAAGTACCGCTGACGGGCTCGTCCCGGGAAAGAAGACCATGAGCGAGACCCTGAAAGTCGTCGTGGACCGGCCGGACGTCAACGTCGCCGTTCTCCGCACGGACGGTTACATCAACAACACCGGCGGCGAGGAGATCGCCAGGCAGGCGTACGCTCTCCTGGGTTCGGGGGTCAACCGGCTGCTCCTCGACCTCGAGAAGACGAAGATCGTCAATTCGATCGGCATCTCCATTCTCATCGAGATCCTCGAGAAGCTGCTCGATCAGGAAGGGAAGCTGGCTTTCTGCCGGCTGACGCCCACGATCGAGAAGACCTTCCAGATCATGGGGCTGGCCCAATATGCGCGCATCTTCCCCGCTCCCGAGCCCGCCCTCGCCTGGCTCCGGGGCGAGACCGAGTAGCGCCGCGATTCCCGGGACTTCCGCCGCGGCGAGGGACCCGGCCGCCGCGATCCTCGCGGCGCACGAGAAGCTTGCGGCGCTCGACCCGTTCTCCGATCGGGGGCGGCTCTTCGAGGGGATCCTCGCCGCTCTCCTGGCGGCGGCTCACGTCGAACGAGGCGTCCTTCTGGACCCCACGCAGGCGTCGAGCCCGGATGCCGCCGCGGCCGGAGTTCGGCCTGTCGCGATTCCGCTGACCGCGCGGGACGAGACGCTCGCGATCCTGGAGCTCGAGGAGCCTCCCTTCGATCCCGTCGGCTTCGCGTCGGTCATGGCACACGCGGCGCGCCTTCTCGATTCGGTGCGGATGGCCGACCAGGTGCAGAAGGCGGATTTCGAGCTGAAATACAGGGTGTGGGAGCTGCAGAGTCTCTACGACATCGGGCTCTCGATCGCGGGCACGCTCGATTTCGACGTGCTGGCCGAGGACATTCTCTTCAAGTCGATCTCGCTCCTCAATGCGCGTACCGGAACGCTGATCGTGTGCGACCGAGCGGGAGACGGCCCGGTCACCATGCGCCATCTCGGCGAGCCGCTTCTCGACGGCGTGGCCGCGCGGCTGCTTCCCGCGACCTCGCTCCGCTGCAACACGATCGCCGAGCGCGTGGGACTCCTCGTGAACGCCCCGGCCGAAAAGCTCCTCGCCGTGCCGATCCTCGCCGAGGACCGCTGGCTCGGCGTGCTCGTCGTGGCCGACAAGGAGAATCGCGCGGGCTCGATCGACGACTTCACCGAAGCCGACGAGCGCGTTGCGTCGCTCTTCGCGAATCAGGCCGCGATCGCGCTCGAGAACGCGCGGCTGCACCGCGAGGCGGTCGAGAAGGAGAAGATGGAGCGGGAGATCGAGCTCGCCGCCTCGATCCAAAAGACGATTCTTCCCGCGACGCTCCCGGACGTGCCCGGGCTCCTCGTGGCCGGCGGGAACCGGCCGACGAAGCAGGTCGGGGGCGATTACTTCGACGTCTACCCGCTCGCGGACGGGCGCACGGCCCTCTGCGTCGCCGACGTCTCGGGCAAGGGCGTACCCGCGGCGCTCCTCGTGTCCACGGTCCACGCCTGCCTCCACCTTCTCGTGCCGAATCACGCTTCCGAGCTTCCCGTTCTCGTGGCGCGCGTGAACCGCCACCTCGTGGGTTTCTCTTCGACGCGCAAGTTCGCGACCCTCTTCATCGCCGTCTACGACCCCGCGGCCGGGACGTTCACGTACGTGAACGCGGGCCACAACCCGGGGCTCTGGATCTCGCCTCGAGGAGTGACGCTCCTCCCGAGCGGTGGCGTGCCCGTCGGCATGATGCCGGACGCCACGCACGCTCAGGCCGTGATCCAGGTCGCCCCGGGCGACACGGTCCTCCTCTACTCCGACGGGATCACCGAGGCGCTGAACGGCGCCGACGAAGAGTTCGGCATGGAGCGTCTCACTGCGCTGGGCGTCGAAGGACGCGCGCAGGCCCCCGCCGAGCTTTCCCGGCGCATCTTCGGCGCGGTAAGCGAGTTCACGACCGGCGTGGCGCAGTACGACGACCAGACGGTGCTCATCGCGCGGGTCACGTCGCCGGCGTGAGAGTCCGCGGAGGAACGATCGCCGCGGCGGCGCTCGGCGCCTTCGCCTGCACGTTCTCGCGGGAGATCACGATCCTGCCTCACCGGCTCGAGAGGCCGATTCCGATCGGGCTCGTGACCTCCCATAATGCCGAAGAGCAGCTCGAGCGCGGGTACATCCCCGAGGTCTCCGATTTTCTCGCCGGACCCGGTGGCCGAGCCCTCGACGCGGTCCGCCTGGATCGCCTGTCCGGCCAGGTGCTTCTCGAGCGCGGCGATTTTCGCGGCGCCGCCCCGCGGCTCGAACGCGCCCTGGCGGGCACGGGCCGCGCCTCCGCCCGCGCGGACCTCGCCTGGCTCCTTTCGCAGGCGGCCTACTGGGAAGGAGACTTTCCCTCCGCGGGCCGATGGGGGCGCGTGGCACAGCGAGAGGGCAAGCGCGTGCCGGAGGGCTGGCTCGTCTTCCTGGAGTCGCAGGCCGGCCGCGTGCTCTACGGCGGGGCCGTCACGGGAGAACGTCTCTCGCTCCCCGTCGAGTTCGGTCAGCCGAACCTCCTGCGCGTCGCCGTGCGCGTGAACGAGCGCCCCCAGGAGGAGATGATCCTCGACTCGGGCGCGTCGCTTTCCCTGCTGACGGAGAGCGCGGCGGCCCGCCTCGGCGTGACGTTCGTCCCTGGCGCGACGGCCGTCGCGAAGGGTCTGCACGATACGGAACTCCCAATGCGGCTCGGCTGGGTCGACTCCGTGCGCGTCGGCGAGCTCACGCTGACCCACGTCCCCTTCGGCGTTCTGCCGGACGGGACTCTCACGTTCGCGACGAGCTCGTCCGGGGTGTTTCGCCTGAACGGAGTCCTCGGCGTCCATCTCATGAAGGAGCTCGACTGGAGAATCGAGTTCACCGACCGCCGTCTCCACGCGCGACGCCTCGACCGGCACGTCCTGCGCGGGTCGAAGGACCAGAACCTCTTCTTCCGGCGCATGAAGCCCATGGTGCGCGCCTCGCTCAACGGGCTGCCCTGGTCGCTCTTTCTCCTCGACACCGGGTCGGAGCCGTCGATGATCACCCGCGTCGGGCTGCGAAAGGCGAGCCTCTTTCCGGAGCCGACTTACCCGATCACGCTCGAGGGGATCGGACAGTCCCGTGTTTCGTGGGCGAAGATCTCGAACGTGACGGTGGGTGTCTCGGCCTACATGGTGCGGTTCAAGGACATCGTGGTGCGAGAGGAGGCGGAGGGAATCGAGGACGGCATCCTGGGGGCTTCGTTCCTTTCCCCGTTCGACGTGGAGATCCGGTTCGGCGCGATGACGCTCGCGCTCGAGAACCCCCTGGAGCGCCACCTGCGCGAAGCGAAGCCGGCCCCGCAGGAAATCGCACGATAGAATGAGATTCGTGCAGGGGCGCCTTCCACGGGGAGCGGCGGCCGCCGCCGCGCTCGCGGCGATGGTCGTCCTCCACGCGGGAGGCTGCCAGGGTCCGGCCGATCCCATGCAGAAGAAGCGGAACGACATGGTCGAGACCCAGATCGCCGCGCGCGGGATTCGGGATCCGCGCGTCCTCGAAGCGATGCGGACGGTGCCTCGCCACCTCTTCGTTCCGCCCGCGGAGGCAGCCTCCGCGTACGCCGACCGGCCGCTTCCGATCGGAAGCGGGCAGACGATCTCGCAGCCCTACGTCGTGGCGTTCATGTCCGAGCAGCTTCGCCTGACCGGGAAGGAGAAGGTCCTCGAGATCGGGACGGGCTCGGGCTACTCGACGGCGATTCTCGCGGCGCTGGCCTCGAAAGTGTTCTCGATCGAGATCCGCCCCGAGCTGTCGCACCAGGCGAAAGAGCGGCTCGAAAAGCTGGGCGTGAAGAACGTCGAGCTGAGGGCGGCCGACGGATATCGCGGCTGGCCCGAGGAAGCCCCGTTCGACGCGATTCTCGTCACCGCCGCTCCGGAGCGGATCCCGCCCCCTCTCCTCGAGCAGCTCGCCCCGGAAGGGCGAATGGTCATCCCGGTCGGTGCGTTCTACCAGGAGCTGAAGGTCATCAAGCGCCAGGGCGGCGGCTACTCGGAGAAGAGCGTCCTGCCCGTGCGCTTCGTGCCGTTCGTGGGCGAGGCCGAGGGCGCCCCGCCTCCGGCGCGCGATCCCGGGAGCCCGCGATGAGCGCGACATCGGCGCTCACGAATGCCTCGGCCCTCCTCGATCGCGTGCCCGTCAGGGAGCGCGGCGCGTCGCTGACGCGATCGGCCTGGCGTGTCGCGGTGACGGCGGATGAAGGCTCGGGCACGATCGTCCGCCTCGAAGCGTCGGACGGCGCGGTTCACTTCCGAGGCGACGGCCTGTTCCTCGGGTGGGGCGCCGTGGAGATGGGCGCCGCCTGGGACGCCCTCGCGCGCAGCGATGCCCCGCCCGAGCCCGAGTTCATGCAGCTTGGATGACGCTCGAGCCGGAGTGCCCTCCTCCTTCGCGCGTGAACTCGCTTCGCTCAAACAGCACGCGCGTGCGTCGGAGGGCACGCCGGCCTCTCGCGCTCTTGCGCTAGATTCCCGCCCAGCCGGGCTCCAGGCGCGTCCAGCCTTCCTCGATCGCCCACAGGTCCATCGCGAGCGAGACGAGGTCGTCCACCTCGGGCAGCGGCCGCGCGTCGAGCGTGAGGTCGATGGACTTGACGTAGCGGCGGCACGTCTCGCAGGCCTCGATGCGGACGTTCTTGTGGACGTCGCTCTGGAAACCCGGCAGCCTGGCGGGGTCTTCCTCCTGGCAGGAAGGGCAGCGGATCCGGTTGAAGGGCCACTCGGTTCCGCAGAGCCCGCAGACGAGGTAGCGCGCGGCGCCGTTGGATTCGGGCAGCTCCTTGCGGAAGGAGACGATCGGGGCGGAGCCGCAGGCCGGGCAGTGCCCTTCGTGCCGGGGCCGGTCGGCCGCGATGCCCGCCCGGGCGAGGCCTTCGGCATAAGGTCGCAGGAACGCCCGCGACAGATAGTCCTCCAGCGCGTCGCGCCCCCCTTCCCAGTAGACGCGAAGCCGGGTGACGGCGGTCGCCGGGTCGTCCTTCGCGCGAGCTTCCGCGGCCTCCGCCAGCTCCGCCGGTCCGTCGGCCGCGGCGAAGGACACCAAAGGGGAAAGGAGATCGACGATGCGCGGCAGGTCTGCCGCTCCCCCCGAGAACGGCGCGTCGGCGTGCCGCGCCGAGATGGCCGCGGCGAGACGTCCCTGCAGGCGGAAGAGCTTCGCCGCGAACAGGAGCGGCTCCTGGACGGCCGGGGCCGACGCGGAAAGGGCCTCGGCGCGCTCAGCCCGCTTCTCGAACAGCTCGGAAAGGGTCAAGGAGGTTCCGAGGCTACTTCTCGCCCGTCACTTCCTTGTGCCACTTCGGGTGGTGCAGCCGCGCCCAGGCCTTCGTGACGGTGCCCCGCGTCATCGAGCC
>DATIFW010000059.1:0-2266 GCA_035455045.1 Thermoanaerobaculia bacterium
TTTCTCTTCAACAGCCTGAATTCGATCTCGGCCCTCGCCGGCAGCGACCCGGCGAAGGCGCGTGCGATGTGTCTTTACCTTTCGGAGTTTCTGAGGAAGAGTCTCGCTTTCGGTGAACGGAAGAGCGTGCCTGTGGCCGAGGAGCTCGCGCTCGCGAAGGCGTATCTCGAGGTCGAGGCGCTGCGCTTCGGCACGCGCCTTTCGGTCGAGGAGGACGTCGCCGGAGACGGCGAGAGCTGTCTGGTCCCGCCGCTTCTCCTGCAGCCTCTCGTCGAAAATGCGGTGCGCCACGGAATCGCGACGACCGTCGAGGGTGGGGTGATCCGCCTCGAAGCGCGGCGCGCGGGGAACCGGCTCCGGATTCTGATCGAGAACCCGTGCGACCCGGATGCGCCGCCACGTCGGGGAGCAGGCCTGGGCCTCGCGAACGTGAGGCAGCGCCTGACCGCCCGTTACGGGAGCGATGCCCTCTTCGCCGCCCGCCGCCTGGCGGACCGTTATCTCGTCGTTCTCTCCGTGCCCGCCCAGGTCACGGAATGAAGGCGGCCGCCGAGACGGGCGTGCTGATCGTGGACGACGAGGCGCCCGCGCGATCCATCCTCCGCGAGATGCTCTCGGTCCTTCCCGGCGTCCGGATCCTGGCCGAGTGCGCGAACGGGTTCGAGGCCGTGAAGGCGGCTTCGGAGCTCGATCCCGACGTCGTGTTCCTCGACATCGAGATGCCCAGGCTGGATGGCTTCGAGGTCGCGCAGCTCATCGACCCCGGGATCGCGGTCGTCTTCGTGACCGCGTACGACAGCTACGCGCTGAAAGCGTTCGACGTCCATGCGGTCGATTACGTGCTCAAGCCTTTCCGCCCCGAGAGGCTCGCTGCGGCATTCGAGCGGGCGCGGGAGCGAGTCGGAAAGGCGCGGCCGGCGGCCGTGAAGGAGATTGCCGCGGCGGTTCGACCTCCGGGGACGCCGCTTTCGCGCGTCGTGGTCAAGGACGGCTCGCGCGTTCACGTCATCCCGGTCGAGAAGCTCGATCTCGTGGAGGCGCACGACGACTATGTGCGCCTGAAGAGCGAGGGAAAGAGTTTTCTCAAGCAGCAGACGATCGGAGGCCTGGCCGCTTCGCTGGATCCGGAGCGGTTCATTCGCGTCCACCGTTCTTACGTCCTGAACATCGACCGACTCGCGAGCCTCGAGCTCTACTCGAAGGGGAGCTACGCCGCGGTTTTGACCGACGGTTCGAGAATTCCGATCAGCCGCGAGGGGCACTCGAGGCTGAAGGCCATCCTGCAGCCGGAAAGCAAGGATCGCGGAGGAAAAGCGGGATAGATCTCCCGGGCCGGTCCGTTTCGAGAATAATCACTCGAACCCGCGATGCCAGAACGACCCGCCCGCCGCACCGACGGTGTCACCGTCCATAAGTTCGGAGGGGCTTCGCTCGCCGACGCGCGCGCCCTTCAGAACGCCCTG
Source organism: Thermoanaerobaculia bacterium (assembly GCA_035455045.1). GTDB lineage: Bacteria > Acidobacteriota > Thermoanaerobaculia > UBA5066 > UBA5066 > Fen-183. Next base: position 1,464 of record DATIFW010000059.1, read on the forward strand.
TCGATCGTCGAAAAGGGGGATCGCCCCGCCGTGGTGGTGGTCTCGGCCTTCGCCGGGGTCACCGACTCCCTGCTCTCGCTCGTCCGCGATCTCTCGGCGGGAAACGATTCCGCCGTTCGACGGACGATCGGCGACCTCGAGAGCCGATACGAGACGGCGGCCCGCGCCGTCGTTCGACGAGGGGCCGACCGGCAACGTCTTCTTCGCCTTATCGACGCCGCCTTTGCCGAACTGGAGGCGCTCACCCGTGCTCCGCTCCTTCTGAGGGAGCTCCCACCGCGAGCCGTGGATCGTCTTCTCGCAACGGGCGAGGAGCTCGCCGCCCAGGTTTTCGCCGCCGGGCTCTCGGCGCGCGGAGTCGCGGCCACCTACGTCAGTGCCCTCGATCTCGTCGTAACGGACGGGAAGGCCGGGCAGGCATCGCCCATCCTCCCGGCAACGGACCGCAAGGTCCGAAGGATCCTCCGTCCCTGCCTGCAGAAGCGCCGCGTTCCGGTCGTCCCCGGGTTCATCGGAGCCGGCCCGGAAGGGCGCGTGACGACCCTGGGACGCGGGGGCTCGGACCTGACGGCGACTCTCCTCGCGCGCGCACTCGGGGCCCGCGCCGTTTTCCTCTGGAAGGACGTGCCCGGATTTCTCACGGCGGACCCTCGCGTCGTGCCCGACGCGCGCGTGATCCCACAGCTGAACGTCCGCGAAGCCGCCGAGCTCGCTTACTACGGCGCGAAGGTGCTTCATCCCCGAGCCCTGATTCCGATCGCCCGGCGCGTTCCGATTTTCGTCCGGCCCTTCGATCGTCCCGC
>DATIFW010000060.1:0-29022 GCA_035455045.1 Thermoanaerobaculia bacterium
GGGCGGCGCGATGCTCGGGATCGCGGTGGGCGCCGACGGCAACCTGTGGTTCACGAAATACCTGGCCAACGCGATCGGGAAGATCACGACGAGCGGCGTCGTCACCGAGTTCAGCGCCGGCATGAGCGCGAACGCGGCGCCCCAGGGCATCGCGGCCGGACCCGACGGCAACATGTGGTTCACGGAGTACACGAACCCCGGCCGCATCGGGCGGATCACCATGAGCGGCGTCATCACGGAATTCGAGGCCGGCATCACCCCCGGCGGCGGCATCGAGGCCATCACGGCCGGCGCCGACGGCAACGTGTGGTTCGCGGAGCAGAACAACGAACTCATCGGACGGATCACTCCGGCCGGAGTCGTCACGGAGTTCCCGCTCCCCGCCGGCCATTTCGCGCAGGTGCGCGGCATCACGGTGGGCCCCGACGGGAACGTGTGGTTCACCGAGTACAACGGCGCGCGGATCGGGCGCATCACCCCGGCCGGAGTCGTCACGGAGTTCGGCAGCGGCATCACCGGCAACCCGAAGCCTCGCGCGATCGCGCCCGGCCCCGACGGCGCCCTGTGGTTCACGGAAGAAACCATCCCCCGGATCGGGCGGATCACGACCGGCGTCACCGCTCCCGGAACATCCTTCTTCTCCCTCGTGCCCTGCCGGGTGCTCGACACGCGGAACGCTTTGGGTGCGCTCGGCGGGCCTCCGCTCCTGCCCGCCGGGTCGGCGGACAGGGCGTTCGCCGTGACCGGCACGTGCGGGATTCCGGTGGATGCCGCGGCCCTCTCCGTGAACGTGACCGTGACGAACACCGCGGGGAACGGTTATCTCTCGCTCTATCGCGGCGACGGCGCCCGCACCGGCACCTATTCGATCTCCTTTTTGACGGGCCAGACGCGGGCGAACAACGAGCTCGTGCAGCTCGCGCTCGACGCGTCGGGCTCCTTCAAGGTGCAGAACGCGGCACCGGGTGGCCTCGACTTCATCCTGGACGTCAACGGCTTCTTCAGGTGAGGCTCATCAAGGAATGGGCGAGCCTTCACGAGCAGGAGCTGCTCGAAGACTGGCGCCGCTCGGAAGAAGGGCTCCCGATGAACTACATCGCGCCGCTTCGTTAGAATGTCCGACGTGTTGACCCCTTCCGTAACTGCAGCCCGTCATCTCGCCGAATACCGGCTCGAGGTCACCTTCGCCGACGGCACGCAGAAGACGATCGATTTCTCGCAGTGGCTCAAAGGACCGGTATTCGAGCCTCTGAAGGACGTGAATTACTTCAAGCAGTTCATCGTCGATGGCTGGACGGTTTCGTGGCCGAACGGCGCCGATATCGCGCCTGAGGCCTTGTACGCCTACAGGGACGTATTCAGCGTCGCTTGATCTTCGTCTGCGTTTTCGACTTCACTCCTTCGCTGTATTAGTACTCAGGTTTGCCGCGCATAACCGTCCAGCCGTGCAAGAGCTTTAGCCAGGGAGGCTGGTCCTGATCCCCTAGGACACGCGAAAAGTGTCAACGGGCTTGCCCTCTTTCGACGACCTCAGCTCGAAGTAATGCGAAGCCTGTTCGAATTCCGTCAGACCTTCGGACGCCGCTAACCCCAGCGCCGATGCCCGCTGAAGGCGTGCGCCGGCGCCAATTTCCGCGCCTCCTTCTCGTATGCCCGATGCACGTTCCCTCGCGATGGATCCAAAGAAACGAATTGTTGCGGCGGCACCTTGTCAAGGTATTCATGGCTTCTCCTGGCGCATCATCGGCGCGGTCGCCGCTACAGCCGCGACCTCCCCCGCGTGAGCGCGAGCGTGAAGTCGAGGCGCGTGTTCGTGCCGCGCACGGCGATGCGTTTCAGCCGGAAGGGATCGGAGAGGTCTTTCGAGATGCCGCCGCGGATGACCGTGGCCGCGCGGTACCCGGCCCGACGCACCGCCTCGACGACGCGGTCGTCGAAGTCGCCGAACGGATAGCAGAAGGACGTGATCGGCGCGCCGACGACGCGCTCGAGCGCCTCCCGGCTCCCTTCGACCTCCCGCGAAAGCTCGCCGTCGGACAGCCCGGTGAGCGCGCGATGCGTGGCGCCGTGCGAGCCGATCTCGAGGCCTTTGTCGTGAAGCGCCCGGACTTCGTCCGCAGAGAGGAGCGTCTCTCCCGGCGTCTCGGCGTCCCAGTCGTTGACGCCGCCGAGCTTGTCCGCGACGACGAAGACGGTCGCCGAGAAACCGCGCGCGACGAGAGCCGGCAGCGCGCGCGTCAAGACGCCGCGATAGCCGTCATCGAACGTGAGGACGACCGGGCGGTTCCCGGAAAACGGCGGCTCGAGAAGCTCCCGGAGCGCGACCCCCCGATAGCCGCGGCGCGTGAGAGCGTCGAGCTGCCAGACGAAGTCCTCTTCCTTGACGCGCCACTTGTTCAGCGCCGAGCCGGGCCGGGGCGCTCCCACCTCGTGGTACATCAGGATCGGCGTGCCCGAGCGCTTCCTCCGCCACCAGTTGTAGCGCAGCGAGAGGCCGAGGCCGGCCACGCCGGCGACCCCCGCCGCGAGGAGAGCGCCGCTCACGTCGCCGTCAGCGTGCCCTCAGGAGGGCGCTGGTCCGGAGCGCCGCGGCGTCTTCGATCCCCACGCTCTCGGGCGGATTGCGCTCGCCGCGGGCGATTGCGCGCTCCAGCTCGCGCAGCTTGAGGTATTTCAGAAGCGTGTTCGCGGACGAGAGCGCGGCGAACGTGAGCCCGGGCGTGCCGTCGAGGAAGCCGAGGCGCAGGAACGCGCGGTCGAAGAACTCCCAGAGGACGCGCCCGGGCAGAAAGGGGCCGGCCCCTCTCCCGGCCGCCCACTTCGCCTCGGCGGCGAGCGTCGTGTAGCGGTCGAGCTTCTCGAGGTAATGCGCGAGGTCGCGGTAGGAGCGGTGGAGGACGGATTCTTCGAGCGATTCGACGGGGCCCGCGGGGAGGATCCTCTCGTGAACGGGATCGTCCGAGAACCGCGCGCGCATCCGGTCGTACAGCCGCGCGGGCCTCACGACGGTGTCGCGCCCGAAGAGGAGCTGGCGCCCGAGGAACTCGAGGCGGATCGGCACTCGGAAGGCGGCGGGCGGAGACGGATCCGACGCGACCGCCGCGAGGCAGGCCCGGATCTCGAGGGCGAGCTTCGGCGAGACGATTTCGTCCGCGTCGATCGAGAGGATCCAGCGGTTCCTCGCGAGGGCGCCCGCCGCGTTCTTCTGCCGGCCGAAGCCGTCGAAGGGTCGCACGAGGACGCGGGCGCCCGCCCGCCGTGCGATCTCCTCGGTGCGGTCGATCGAGGCGGCGTCCACGACGACAATGCGTTCGTCCGCGAAAGCCACCGAGGCGAGCGCGCCCGGAAGGCGGTCTTCCTCGTCGCGGGCGATGAGCGTGACGCTGAGGCGAGGCTCTTCCGGGGCCGTCATCGTGCTTCAGTATGAACCCGGGCCTGCGGGTCGGCGCCTCCGTATACTCCCCGGCCGTGACGTCCGGGCCATCCTCAGACGATCCCGAAGCGTCCGGGCGGATCCTCTTCGCGGCCGCGCTCGCGGCCGGCGCCCTGCTGAGGCTCGTCCTGCTCGGGCAGCCGGACCTTTTCGGCGTGGACGAGGGGCGCTGGGCGATCGGCGCGCAGAACATCCTCGCGGGCGGGACGGACCAGCTCCTCGGGCTCTCGGAGACTCCTCTGGGACCTTCGGGGAGCACGCCGATCCTGTTTCCGTGGGTCCTCTCCGTGATGGTCCGCGTCTTCGGACCGGAGGAATGGGCGGTCCGGCTGCCTTCCGCGATCCTCGGACTTCTGGGCGCGCTCGTCCTCGAGCGCGTGATCCGGCGCGGCTGGGGCCAGCCGGCAGGCCACCTCGCGGGCGCCTTCGCGGCGTTGTTTCCCCCGCTCGTGGCGGCGTCGCGCGCCGCGACCGTCGAGCCGACGCTCGTGACGCTCGGGCTGGCCGGCATCATCTTCGGCCTCCGGGCATTCGAGGAGGACATTCCCTTCGAAGGCGCCGTCGCGGGGGCTTTCTTCGGCCTCGGCTTTCTCGCGAAAGGCTACGCCGTCGGCCTCTACCTGATCCCGCTGCTGCTCTCTCTCGCGGCGCGGCCTCGCCTGTTCGGACTCGGCCGCACGAAACGCACGCTCGCGCTTTTCGCCTCGGCCTTCCTGCTCGTCGGCTTCTCCCACCTCTTCGCCGTGTTTCTCTTCCGGCGCGCTTCCTTCGGCTTCGAGTTCGCGACCGCGTTCGGGGCCTCGGAGGCCGCGTCACGGGCGGCGGCGCTTCCGACGGCATTCGGAGTCGACGTCCTGACCCTCGTGCGCTCGCTCTTCTTCTTCCTGCCGCTCGCGGCGCTCGGGGTGGTCTTCCTCGGGCGGAGAGTCGGCGACGCGGAGATCGCGTCGGGAGCGACGGGAGGCGATCGTCGGCTCGCACACGGCGTCCTCTGGGGAGCCTATGTCGTCGAGCTCCTCATCCTCGTCGCGGTCGCGGGGAGATACCGCCTTTCGTCGATTCCCGTCATGCCGGCCCTCGCCGCGTTCACGGGGCTGGGCGGCACGTGGCTCATCCTCGCCGCGAGACGCCGGGCCTCGCCGCTCGGGGGCCGGCTCGCGAGGGGCGTTCTCTTCGCCCTTCTCGCGTGGGGCGGAATCGAGGGTGCGCGCCAGATCCGGCACGATCTCCTCACGCACCGCACGGGCGCGCGCCAGCTCGCGGACCAGATTGCTCCCGTGCTCGCGCCCGTCCCGCCGGCGATCCCGTCCTTTCGCTCGACCGAGCCCGAAGGGCTGGAGTTCCGCTTGTTCAAGACGGGCCTGTCCTGGGAAGGCGTGACCTCGGCGGCGGCGATCGAGGAGGAGGTGCGCGCCGGTCGGGTGCGCTGCTGGGCCTACCGCTCGGAGGGGAGCGTCCCTCCGGCCGACGTCAGGTCCTGGCTCAAAGCGCACACGCGCGAGATCACGGCCGACGTGAACGCCCGTGCGGGCCGCGTCACCGGCCTCGCGGTCTTCGTCCCATAATCCCTTCAGATGACGACCGTCCTCTTCGCCGACCGCGACGGTGCCTCCTTCGGCCTTCTCGGCGCGCGCACCGTACCGGCGCTCCTCCCGCTCGGCGGAATCCCCGTTCTCGAGCACGCGCTGGAGGCGCTCGTCCGCGCGGGGAGGCGCTCGGCTCTCCTCGTGATTGGCCCGCGCGCGGGCGAGATCGAACGCCGGTTCGGGAAAGGCATCCGGTGGGGCATCGCGCTCGAGATCGTTCGCCGCGAGGACCGGGAGACGCCCGGCGACGTGCTGAGGCGGCTCGAGCCACGGCTCGACGGCGAGACGATCGTCGTGCGGGGCGACGTCGGAGTGCACGCCGTCATCGGCGAGTTCCTCGCGAAAGTGGACGAGGCGCGCGGGCCGGTAGTCGCGGGTCTCCTCGGAGGCCGCCCCGCCGGGCTCTGGCGGCTCCTGCCCGGAGCGCTCAAGAAGAAGGACTTCCCGAGGGAGCCGGGATCGGCCGAATGGACGAAAGATCCCGACTTCGCGGCGCTCGCGCTCTCCGAGGGACCGATCCTCCTCGCCGACGTCGCGTCGTATGACAAGGCCGATCGGATGGCCGCGGGGGCCGCTCCCGCGATCTCGAAGCGCGCGACCGTCGACGGCTCCGCTGTCCTTCTCGAGGGCACGACCGTCGCCGAGGAAGCCGTCGTCCTCTCCGGGACTCGGCTCTCCGCGGTCAGCGTCCTGCCGCGCACGGCGATTCCGCCCGGTGTCACCCTCGAGAGAGTCCTCGTCTCGGGCAACCTCGTCGTGGACGCGGCGACGGGCGCCACGAGCCTCCTCACGGATCGGCTGCCTCCGGCGCCGAAGAAGCCTTCCTCGACCTCGAGCCGCGGACTCGGGCTTGTGGCGCTCGCCCTCTCGCTTCCGCTCTGGCCCGTGGCCGCCGTCTGGAGCGCGATCGCGAACGCCGGGCACGCCACGCGTCCCCTCACGCTCGCGGGAAACTCCGCACAAGGCTCTCGCACGCCGTTCTCGACGTTCCGGTTCGAGACGGCCGTTCCGGTTCTGCGCGACCTGCCGCTTCTCTTCGCGGTCGTCGCGGGACGCCTTTCGCTTTCCGGCGTGACGCCGCTCTCGCCCGCGGAGGAAGCGTCGCTCAAGGAGCCCTGGGAAAGAGTCCGAAACGAGGCGCCGGCCGGCGTGGTCTCGCTCGCGCGCCTCACGGCGCCCGCCTCCGCGCCGCCCGAGGTGGCGCGCGTCGAGGATGCGTTCTGGGCCCGGACGAGAAGCCCGCTGATCGGACGCTCTCTCTCGGCGCTCTTCTCGGCGCGGGCGTGGACGGCCCCGAAGGTCTGGAATCCGGACGCGCTCAAGGAGGAGGGAAAAGGATGAGCCTGCAAGAGCTCGTCGTCACCGCCCCGTTCGGAGGTCTCGAGCTCGCGAGGATTCCGTCCCCGTCCGCCGAGGACGTCGAGGCCGCCGTCCGCCGATCCGTCTCGGTGTTCGAGACGACCCGAGCCATTCCCACGTTCACACGCGTCGCGATCCTGAGGACGGTCGCCGCCGAGCTCGAGCGGCGACGGGACGAGCTGGCGCGGACGATCGCGGCCGAAGCCGGCAAGCCGATTAAAGCCGCGCGGGCGGAAGCCGAGCGCGCGGTGGCGACGTTCTCGGCCGCGGCGGCGGCGCTCGAGGCCCAAAAAGGCGAGATGCTGCCGCTCGACGTGAACGCGGTCTCGGTCGGGCGCTGGGGCGTCGTGAAGCGCGTCCCGCTCGGACCCGTCCTCGCCATCACACCTTTCAACTTCCCGCTCAACCTCACGTCGCACAAGGTGGCCCCGGCGATCGCCGTGGGCGCCCCCGTCGTCCAGAAACCCGCCTCGAAGACGCCGCTCTCGGCGCTCCGGCTCCGCGAGATCGTGCTGCGAGCCGGCTGGCCGGAGGACGCGTACGCCGTCCTCCCGATCTCGGGCGCGGCCGCCGAAGGCCTCGTGACCGACCCTCGCCTCCCGGTCGTCTCGTTCACGGGCTCGGGCGCCGTCGGGTGGCGGCTGAAAGCGCTCGTGCCGAAGAAACGAGTCGCCCTCGAATTGGGCGGGAACGCCGCGGTCGTCGTCCACTCGGACGCAGACCTCGAGGACGCGGCGCGGCGCACGGCGTCGGGCGCGTTCGCGTACGCGGGCCAGTCCTGCATCTCGGTCCAGCGCGCGCTCGTTCACCGGCCGGCCTTCGAGGCGTTCCGCGAGAAGCTGCTGGATGCCGCCTCCGCGCTCGTCGTGGGCGACCCGCTCGACGAAAAGACGGACGTCGGTCCGATGATCGCGCCCTCGGAGGCCACGCGCGCCGAGGCCTGGGTCGCCGAGGCCGTCGCGGCCGGGGCGACGACTCTCCGCGGTGGGACGCGCATCGGAGACTGCCTCTCGCCCACGATCCTCGCGAACACGACGCGGTCGATGAAGGTCGAGGCGCAGGAGGTTTTCGCCCCCGTCGTCACCCTCAACGCGTACGACGACTTCGAGGAGGCGCTCCGGCGCGTGAACGACTCGAAGTACGGCCTGCAGGCGGGCGTGTTCACGCGTGACCTCGCGCGCATCCAGCGCGCGTTCGACGTCCTCGAGGTGGGCGCGGTCCTCGCCAACGACGTTCCGACCTGGCGCGCGGACCGCATGCCGTACGGCGGCGTGAAGGAGTCGGGCTCCGGGCGCGAGGGGCCGGCCTACGCGATGGAAGAGTTCACGGAACCCCGGCTCCTCGTGATCCGGAGCTGAGAAGGAAGAGAGCACCTCGTGTCCGAGCAGTTCACGATCGCCGCGACATGGGATCCCGCCGAAAAGAGGGGCACGCTCGCGACCGAAGACGGCGGCCTGAGAATCGCGCACCTCGGCGCCAAGTCCCTCGGGGGAGGGAACGGCGCTCCAAATCCCGAGGAGCTGCTGCTGGCCGCCGTCGCGGCGTGCTTCATCCAAACGTGGGCGATTTTTCTCGCGAAGCTGCAAGTCCCGATCGCGGCGCCGGCGCTCGACGGCTCGTGCGAGCTGGACAAGGACCCGTCAGGAGGCTTCCGCGTGACGAAGGTCGACCTTTCGCCTCGCGTGCCGGCCGCGCTCTGGGAGTCGCGCCGGGCGGACGTCGAGAAGACGCTGTCGCTCGCGGAGAAATACTGCATCGTGTCCAAGGCGGTGAAAGGCGCGCTCCAACTCACCGTAACGCCGAAGTCCGTCTGACCGGGGTTCGCGCGCGCGTGCGGCGGGGTTTTTGCAAGACCGGGAGGAGCGTCCCCTGGAGGTGGCCCATGAAGGCCGTTGGATTCGCCGCCGCGCTCGTCCTGGCCGCAGGAGGGTTCGCAGCGGGGCAGGAGACTCCCGCTCCCCGCGTGATCGCCAAGGAGAGCGTCCTCGTCCGGTCGGTGAAGGTGGTCCTCACCGACAAGTCAGGGAAGCCGCTGAGGCTCGCGCCCGCACCTTCGGACTTCGAGGTCTTCGAGGACGGCGTCTCGGCGACTCTGCTCGGAATCGAGCCGCTCTTCGAGCATGCCGGGCTGAAGTCGATCCCGCCGCCTGACCAGCTCGAGGAGGCGGCGAGGGCCGCCGCCCGGGAGCCGGGCACGGCGGGGTCGCCGCACCGGCTGCCCCAGGTCTTCTACTTCGACACCGCATTCCTCGCGCACGACTCGGTGCTCGTGACGGTGCGGAACCTGAAGGGCCGCGTCGACCGCTTCCTGCAGCTCGGGCCCGTCGAGATCGTCGTGGCCGATCCTCAGCCCAGGATCTTCCTTCCTGAGACGAGCGACGCGCCGACCTTCCAGAGTGCCCTCGACCGGCTCGCGCTCAACGTCGTGGGCCGGGACCTCGTCACGCGTTTGAGGAAGCGGGCCGCCCAGGGACGCGGCGGCGGCCCGGCCGCGATCAACGCGCTTCTCCTGGAGGAGGAGAAGCTCCTCGTCAGGACGACGCTCGCCCGCCTCGCGGGCTGGGCGAACACGCGCCAAGGTCTCTCGGGGGTGCTCTATCTCGTCAGCGACGGCTTCGACCTCTCGGTGGACTTCTACGCGGAGAGCCAGCGCGAGGACGTGGCGCGCGCGGGCGAATTCCCCGGGCCGGGGCAGGAAGTGGTCCCGTCGGCCTTCCTCGGCCAGCTTCTGCCGAACTCCTCGTCGCCGATGGTGGACTCGATTGCCGCGCTTCTCGCGTCGCGCGGCTGGGTCGTGATGCCGCTCTCCCTGCGCGGGTACGTCTTCGCGGCGTCCCGTGCCCTCGACAGCGCCGACAACCCGGGCGGCTTCTCGCAGGGGATGAGCTACATGAGGCCCAGCCAGATGCTCGCGGGGCGCGTCGCTCTCGAGCACGCGTTGGACCCTCTCGAGGCGTATGCCGAGGCGACCGGGGGCGAGCTCGTCTCCTCCCCCTCGCGGCTCGAAGCGGCCGTCGACCGGCTTTCCGATTCCTTTCTCTTCACGTACCAGCTCGACCGGCCGCCGGACGGCAAGGTACACCGCTTGAAGATCCGGTCGCGCTCGAAGGAAGTCGTGGTCCGGACGGCACGCGTCGTCTCGACCGGGACACCCGTGGAAGTGGCCGGCACGCGCGCGCTCGATGCGCTCCTCGAGCGCGCCCCCGCCGGAGACCTCCCGGTCTTCCTGCGGATCGAGGCGGGGCAGGATCAGAAGGGCCGGAAGAAACGGTCCGGCCGGTTCGAGGTCCGCGTGAAGCTCGGTGACCTCCCGCACGTGCTCGAGAAGGTGGGCGCGGGACAGATGCGCGTGACCGTGGCGGTGTGGGAGCCGAGGACGCTGCCGTTCGTCCGCCACGACGAGAAGCCCCTCGAGGGGTCGACGTCCGGCGGGGACACATGGATCTACACGGCGCCGATCGAGTGGCCCGCCAGGGCAAAGCGGCTCTCGGTCTTCGTCGAGGAGTTGAAGACGGGCGCGTCGGGCTCCGCGATCGCCGACTTCCCGGCCGACTGACCGGGATCCTCGTCTTTGGTCGATCTCGCACGCCCGCCGGGCGAGGCCCGCCTCTAACCTCCGAAGCGTGCCGCTCGCCGTCGCCGTCTGGTGCGTCCTGTGCCTGATCTGGAGCTCGACGTGGCTCTTCATCAAGCTCGGCCTCGCCGACCTGCCGCCCCTGAGCTTCGCCGGGATCCGGTTCGTCGTCGCCGCGTCGGTGCTCTGGGGAATCGTCGCGATCCGCCGGTCCCCCTTGCCGAAGGGATTCCGCGCGTGGGGGTTCCTCGCGGTGACGGGCTTTCTCGCCTTCTCGCTGAATTACGGCCTCCTCTTCTGGGGTGAGCAGCGCACCTCGTCGGGCCTCGCGGCCGTCCTTCAGGCCACGATTCCGGCGTTCGGCCTCGCGATCGCGCACCTCCTCCTGCCGTCGGACCGCATGACGGTGCCGAAGGTGCTCGGCGTTTCCCTGGGGATCGCCGGCGTAGCGGTCATCTTCTCGGATCGCACGACGCTCGCGGGGCCCGACGCCCTCCGCGGAGGGCTCGCCATCGTCGCCGGGGCCTTCACCGTCGCGCTTTCGAACGTCCTCGTGAAATCGCGCGGCGCGTCCTTCGATCCGGTGATCCTCGCCGGCGTCCAGATGACGTTCGGCCTCGTACCCCTCGTCGTCGCCGGGCTCCTCCTGGAGGGAAGCCCGTTCGCGTTCCGGTGGACGTCTCGCGCGGTGCTCTCGGTCCTGTACCTCGCCCTCGTCGGCTCCGTGATCGCGGTCCTCCTCTTCTACTGGCTCCTCCAGCGGATGGACGTCACGAAGGTCCTCCTCATCGCGCTCGTGACGCCCGTCCTCGCGCTCGTCCTCGGCGCGATCGTGCTCGGCGAGCAGCTCGGCTCCCGCGCCTTCCTCGGCACCGCGATGATCCTCGGCGGGATCAGCCTCGGCACGAGAAGAAGGTGACTACAGGTTCTTCTCGAACCACTCGACGAGGCGCTGGTTGCGGTAGAGAAGGGCCTCGCGCCGCGGGCCGTGCTGCTGGCGCGGCAAGGGCACGAAGACGAAGTCCTTGCGCGCCTTCATGAGCTCGTCCAGAAACTCGATGGAGTTCTGCATGTGGACGTTGTCGTCCGAGGTGCCGTGCATCACGAGGAGCTTCGTCGAGAGATTCTTCGCGGCCTCGAGCGCGGAGGAGGCCTTGTAACCCTCGGGGTTGTCCCTCGGGCGCCTCATGTAGCGCTCGGTGTAGATCGAGTCGTAGAGTTTCCAGTCGGTGACGGGCGCGCCTGCCATCGCACACTTGAACGTCCCGTTCGTGTGCGTGACGGCGAAGAGCGTCAGGTAGCCGCCGTACGACCATCCCCAGATCCCGAGGCGCGCCGCGTCGACGAACGGCTTCTTCCTGAGCTCGGCGAGGCCCTCGAGCTGGTCCTTGAGCTCCTGCGTGCCCATGTTCTTCAGGAGGGGCGTCTCGAACGCGTGCCCGCGGCCCCACGAGCCGCGGTTGTCCATCGTCCACACGAGAAACCCTTTCGACGCGAGGTAATGATCGAGGCCGGAGGTTGAGGTCCAGCGGTCCTGAACCTCCTGCGCATGCGGGCCGCCGTACACGAAGACGATCGCGGGATACTTCTTCGCGGGATCGAAAGGCACCGGCTTGACGAGCCGCGTGTAGAAGAGCGTGCCGTCGGAGCCCCGGAAGGAGTCCATCTCGATGGAGCCGAGCGTGTAGCCCGCCCAGCGATCAGCCGCGTCGTCCAGGACTCCCACGAGGGCGCCGGTGGCGTCGCGGACGAACGTCTTCGGCGGCGTCGTGGCGCTCGAATACGCGCTCACGAAAAGACCCCGGGCGGGAGCCGGAATGAGCGAGTGATGGCCGCGCTCCCGTGTGACGCGCTGGAACCCGGTTCCGTCCAGCTTCACCCGGTACACGTGGCGCTCGCGGGGATCCTTCTCGGTGGCGGTGAACCAGACGAGGCCGGCTTTCTCGTCGACGGTCCACGGGCCGTCGATCATCCAGTCGCCCTTCGTGACGGCGTTCAGGAGCGTGCCGTCCGGCGCATGGCGATCGAGATGCTGAAAGCCCGTGCGCTCGGACCGGAACAGGAACGTCCCGTCCTGGAGGAAGAGAGGAGGCTCGATCGCGTTGATCCAGGCCGGGTCCGTTTCGGTGAGGAGCTTCTTCGGCGCGCCGCCGGAGCGCGGCAGGAGAAAGACGTCGAGCGTCGTCTGGGGGCGGTCCAGGACGAGAAAGCAGGCGTGAGAGCCGTCGGCGGTCCACGCGAGCTCCGGCGCGACGTAGACGTCGTCGGGCACGGGCGCGAAGGCGGCGGTCTCCTTACCGGCGAGGTCGACGACGTGGACGGACGGGATCGCGTTCTCGTCGCCCGACTTCGGGTAGCGCTGGGGAAGGACCTTGCCGTTCACGGGGGTGAAATCCACGACGGGAAACGCGGGCACGCGGTTCTCGTCGAGGCGAAGGTAGGCGATCGCAGAAGAGTCCGGCGCCCACTCGTACGAACCTCTGCCCCGCCGGCGTGCGAGCTCCTCCTCGTAAACCCAGTCGAGCTTGCCGTTGAAGACGTGCTCGCCGCCCGTCGTCGTGAGTCGGGTCTCCCTGCCCGTCGAGCGCTCCAGGGTGAAGAGATCGGACTTCTTCACGTACGCGACGCGCGAGCCATCCGGAGAGAACGTGGGCGCCTCCTCGTCCTCGGGGTCGTTCGTGAGGCGCCTCGGCTCGGCGCCGGGAGCGAGGAGCCACAGGTCGTGGTCGAATCCGACGAGGAGAACGTCGCCCTTCGGGCTCCACTTCCCGCCGCGAGGCGAGAGCTTCCGCGCCGTGCCGGCGCGATCCTTCACGTCCACCGGCTCGAGGAGCTTCGTCTTGGTCCCGCGTGTCGTGTCGAATTCCCAGAGGGCGGCGGGAGCCTCGGGTCCCATGCCCTCGGACACGACCCAGGTGGCGCGCGTGGCGTCGCGCCAGGAGAACCCGCTCGCCCCGGGCCCGCCGACCGCCGGTTCGGAGATCTTCTCGAGCGTGAGGGGTCTCTTCGCGCCTTCCTGGGAGCGGGCGGCGAGGGGGGCGAGGAGCGCGAGAGCGGCGGCCGCCGCCAGCGGGAGACGACTCATGGACACCCCTGGAATCGGGAGTTCGGGCGGGGCCATCGTACGGTAAAGGTCCGTCCGGGTTGCAGCAGACTCGTCCCGGCGAGGGAGTGAGAGAATCGAGCACAGGTGGTTCCGTTCCGTCCCGGTGAGGAGCTTTCCCTGCCCGCGCTCGCACGGACGCAGGGATTCGACTCGGATGTGTTCACGGTGGTGGACGTCATCCGGGGGGGAATGGGCGTGTGCGCACGCGTGAGGCAGACGCCGTCCGGACCCAGCTTCGCGCTGAAGGCTCTCTCGCGGGGTGCCCACAGCAAGGAGGACTTCGAGCGCTTCCTCGCCGAGCTCCAGATCTGGCTGACGCTTTCCGTCTGCGACGGCATCGTCGAGGCACTCTGCGTCTTCCCCCTCGAAAAGATGCCGGTCGTCTGCTCGCGGTGGATGGCAGGCGGGAGCCTGAGATCGCAGATGCCGTCCCGGGACCCCGAGCTCTTCTACCGGTCGATCGTGCGCATCGCGGGCGCTCTGGACTGGGCGGCCGTCGAGCACCACATCGTGCACCGCGACCTCAAGCCCGAGAACATTCTCCTCGACGAGGTGGGGCGCGCCGCGGTCAGCGACTGGGGCATCTCGACGCCGCTCGGCGAGGGCGAGCTGGAGTCGACGCCCGGCGGCGGACGCGTCATCTTCGGCACGGCGGCGTACGCCTCGCCCGAGCAGCTCCTGGGCGGCGTCCCGCTCGACCTGAGGTCCGACATCTACAGCCTCGGCTGTCTCATGTACGAGTGGGAGACCGGCCAAACGCCGTTCCAGGGCTCGTGGCACGCGATCCGGGAGGCGAAGATCCGAGGCGAGCCCCCGAGGATGGCGAGCGGGCTCTTCCGGAAGACCTCGTTCGGAGCCGAGGACGTGATCATGCGGTGCCTCCAGCGAGAGCGCCACGACCGCTATCCCGACTGGAAGGCGTTCGTCAACATCCTCTCGATGGCCGCGGCCCGGCGCGGCATCACGGTGACGCCGTTCGTCCCGAAGATGCGCTATCAGGCGTCGGCGCGCGGGGCCGGCGTGCTTCGGGCGCGCGTCGCGGGCGGCGCGGTCGTCACGGGCCGCGGGGTCGAGGGACGCGCGTCGGTCGACGTGCGCGGCGCCGCGCGCGACCTCGACGAGGCGAAGAAGCTCGCGGGAAAAGGCAACTGGAAGGCAGCGGTCGAGCTCCTTTCGCGCATCGTCCTGCCCTCGGTCGTGCGCGAGCTTCCCGACGACCCGCTGCAGCAGACCGCGGTTCTCACGCTCGCGCGCGGCCTTCTCGAGCTCGGCCGCGGGGCGGAGGCCGTGACCGCCCTCGACGCCCTGTCCGGAGCGGTGGAAAAGCCGGCCGACCTGTTCATCTTCATGGCACGGGCGCAGCTCTCTCTCGGTCAGGCGGCGCTCGCCGAGCGTGCGGCCCGGGCGGGGCTCGGCGTCCACGAAGGGAACCCGAAGCTGCTCGAGTGTCTCCTCGAGGCGCAGCGGGCCCAGGGGCTCTTTTCGGACGCGATCGCCACCGCGCGGCAGAGGCTCGCCGTCACGCGCGACGCCGCCGCTCTCTCGACAGTTGCCGAGCAGCTCGTCGAGCACGCGGCGCGCGTCTCCGAGGCGCGCCTTCCCGACGGGTTCTCGTCCCTGCACGAAGCGGTCTCCCTCCTCTCGGAAGCGCGGGAACTGGCGCCCCACGATCCCTCCTGGAGACTTTCGCTGGCGCACGCGTTCGCGGCGCTCGAACGCTGGCCGGAGGCGCGTGTGATTCTCGAGGGGATCACGGAGGCGCCGGACGTGCACCGCGCGCAGGAGGGGGCGGAGCTTCTCGCGAAGTGCCTCCTTTCCCTTCGCGAGTACGCGGCCTGCCTCGCGCAGTGCAACCGCTCCCTCGCCCTGTTTCCCGACAGCGTGGCGCTTTCGCGTCATCGCGCGCTCGCCTTCGCCGAGGGCTTCGTCCTCGGCGTGGAGACGGAAGGACGGCGGGTCGTGGACGACGCGGCGATGAGTTTCTTCGAGAAGATCATCGCGGACGCCGCACACTGCGAGCCCGTCGATTTCCTGACGCTCGCCCGGTATCGCGAGTGGACCGGACGGGCCGACGAGGGGGTCGCTCTGCTCGCAAGAGGACGAAAGGCGTTTCCGGAGTCGTGGGAGATCGCGACGGCCCAGGCGCGGCATCTCGAACGGCGCGGCGCCTTCGAGGACGCTCTCGCCGCCGCGCAGGAAGCGGTGCGCCTCGCGCCCTTCCGACCGGAGAGCTGGAGCGCGCTCGCGGCGATCCGCGGCATTCTCGGGCCCAAAGAGGAAGCGAACGACGCGCGCCGGAAGGCGGGCCAGGCCGAAGGGCGCCTCAGGTCGCTGCGCACGAACCCGCCGGAGACGAAGAAGAAAGCCTGACGGGCCGCCGGAGCGCGAGCTCCTCAGATGAAGCGGCGGATGTGCTCCTTCCAGAACGGCCAGTCATGGCCGAAAACGCCTGGCCAGAACTCCGCCAGGACGCGCTGTCCCTGACGCTCGAGAAGCGCCGCGAACTCGCGGTTCTGGCGCGCGAGCGAGTCGTTCTCGCCGGTTGCGACGACCCATTCGACCTGGCGAAGCTTTTCCCGCCACGCCTCGTCCATGTTCGCGATGTAGGCCATCGGCGTGTGGTAGTAGCAGAGGTCATCCCAGTAACCGTCGAGGAACTGGTACACGTCGTACATCCCGGAGAAGCAGATGGCCTTCGTGACGACGCCCGGGTATCGCGCCGCCACGTTCGCCGCGTGGTACGCGCCGAAGGACGCACCGACGGTCACGATGTTCCCGTCCGTCCGCGACGTGATGTACGGGAGCATCTCGTCGCGGAGATAGCGGTCGTACTCGTCGTGGCGCCGCACGCGATCGGCGGGCGGAATCAGTTTGTTGTACCAGCTCTCGGCGTCCACGGAGTCGACGCAGACGAGCTGGAGCCATCCCGCGTCGACCTTGTCGGCGAGCGCTTCCGTGAGGCCGAAGTCCTCGTTCTGGTAGAAGGTCCCCATCGACGTCGGGAAGAAAAGGACGGGCCGGCCGCTGTCGCCGAACCAGAGGAACTCCATGGGCCGCCCGAGAGCGGCGCTCCGCCACGATCCGTACTGGCGCTTCATGAACGGAGTCTAACGAAGTCCTTTGTGGGCTTCACCGCAAAGAAGCCCGCCCGGCAAACCCGATTTCACCCTTTCTCCGCGCTCCGTTAGGATGCGCCCGCGGCGCGCGCCGCGCGGGAGAACGTGATGATCGAGGTGGCGAACAAACGGATCGGGATTCTCTTCGGCATGGAGGACACGTTTCCGTGGGCCCTGATGAACGAGATCAACGCGCTCGCGAAGAAGAGCGGCGAAGCGATCGAATGCGGTCCCGTGAAGATCTCGCACCTCACGCAGGAGCAGTCCTTCGAGGACTCCGTCATTCTCGACCGGATCAGTCACGAGGTTCCCTTCTACCGGACGTTCCTGAAGTGCGCGGTCGCGCGGGGCGTGGACGTCGTGAACAACCCGATCTGGTGGTCCGCGGACGACAAGTTCTTCGACAACGTGGTCGCGCTCGCGGCGGGCGTCGCCGTGCCGAAGACGGTCCTTCTGCCGCACAAGGAGCGGCCTCCGAACACGACGGAGAAGTCCTTCCGCAACCTCGAGATGGTGGACTGGGACCGCGTGTTCTCCTACCTCGGCTTCCCGATCTTCCTGAAGCCGGCGAACGGCGGCGGCTGGAAGGACGTCTGGAAGTGCGACACGCCGGACGCGTTCTTCGCCGCGTACGACCAGACGCGGGACCTCGAGATGATGGCGCAGGAGGCGATCGAGTTCACGGACTACTATCGCTGCTACGTCGTGGGCCGAGAGCGCGTGCGCATCATGGGATACGCCCCGCAGGAGCCGCACCACCTTCGCTACGAGGCGGCGCGAGGCCGGGCCGTACCAGCGGGGCTCGTACAACGCGTGACGGAGGGATCGATCGCACTGTGCGAGGCCCTTGGGTACGACCTGAACACCGTGGAATTCGCCGTGCGCGACGGCGTTCCTTACGCGATCGACTTCATGAACTGCGCCCCCGACGCCGACGTCGCCTCCGTGGGGCAGGAGAACTTCGACTGGATCGTCCGGACGATGGCTGAGTACCTCCTCGACCGGGTTCGGCACCCGCGCCCCTTCGAGAGCCTCGGCACCTGGCCGTCTCTTCTGGGACTCAGGAAGTGAACCAGACGGGCGGAGCGGGCTGAACGTGGGAGCGCCGCGCCCGTCGTTCACGCTCGGGATCGAGGAGGAGTTCCAGATCATCGATCCCGCCACGCGCGCGCTCAAGGCCCACATCCAGGAGCTCTTCGCGGCCGGCGAGCTGCGCCTCAAGGACAAGATCAAGCGCGAGTTCCACCAGTCCGTCGTCGAGGTCGGAACGGGAATCTGCAAGGACATCGCGGAGGCGCGCGCCGACGTCACGAACCTCCGGAAGGAGCTCGTGGCGCTCACGGGCTCGGCGGGCCTCGCGATCGGGGCGGCCGGGACGCATCCCTTCACGAACTGGTCGGAAGTTCCGATCACCGAGAACCCGCGCTACGAGAGGATCCTCTACGACCTCGGGGACGTCGCGCGGGGGAACCTGATCTTCGGGCTGCACGTCCACGTGGCCGTCGAGCACGACGAGACCCGGATCGCGCTCCAGAACGCCGTGCGGTATTTCCTGCCGCACGTCTTCGCGCTCTCGACGAATTCGCCCTTCTGGTCGGGACGGGACACGGGCTGGAAGAGCTTCCGCGCGAAGGTCTTCGAGCGGTTCCCGCGCACGGGGATCCCGGACCAGTATTTCTCGTGGGCCGACTACATGAGCTACGTCGAGACGCTCGTGAAGACGGGCTGCATCGACAACCCGAAGAAGATCTGGTGGGACGTGCGCCCGCATCCGTTCTTCCCGACGCTCGAGTACCGGATCTGCGACATCCCGATGCGCGTGGACGAGACGATCTGCCTCGCCGCGCTCTTCCAGGCGATCACCGTGAAGCTCTGGAAGCTCTACGACCGGAACCTCACGTTCCGGCTCTACCCGCGTGCGCTCATCAGCGAGAACAAGAGCCGGGCGGCGCGCTTCGGCATCGACGGCGACCTCATCGACTTCGGGAAGAAGGAAGAGGTGCCGTTCGCCTCGCTCCTGGGGGAGCTCCTCGAGTTCGTGGACGACGTCGTGGACGAGCTCGGCTCCCGGAAGGAAGTGGCTTACGTCCACACGATCCTCGAGCGCCGGACGGGTGCCGACCGCCAGCGCGAGGTCTACGAGAAGACGCAGAGCCTGCCCGCGGTCGTGGACTACATCCTCCAGGAGACGCGCTACGGACTCGATTGAGCGGCTCTTCACGGCGGAAGAGGTCGCGCGCGCGACGGCCGCCTCCCGGGCCGCCGCTCTTCCTCCCGCGTTCTCCTCCGTCTCCACGGACACGCGGACGCTCGCGCCGGGCGCGCTCTACGTGGCGCTGAAGGGCGACCGGTTCGACGGGCACGCCTTTCTCGCCGAGGCCGCCGCGAAGGGCGCGGTGGCGGCGGTCGTGAGGAAGGGAACGCCGCGCGTGTGGGGGCTTCCACTCTTCGAGGTCGACGACACGCTCTCCGCGCTCGGGGCGCTCGCGGCTTTCCACCGAAGCCGGTTCTCGATCCCCGTCGCCGCGGTCGGCGGGTCGGCCGGCAAGACGACGACGAAGGAAATGGTCGCCGCGATCCTCAGGACGCGCGGTCCCGCGCTCGCGACCGAAGGCAACTTCAACAACGAGATCGGGGTCCCGCTGACCCTTCTGAAACTCGGGAGAGAGCACCGCGCCGCGGTCGTGGAGCTCGGAATGTCGGCTCCGGACGAGCTCCGTCGGATCACGGCCATCGCCCGCCCGGATGCGGCCGTCCTGACGCTCATCGCGGCCGAGCACCTCGAGTTCCTCAAGGACCTCGACGGCGTCGCCGAGGCGGAGGGCGAGCTCTACCGCGGCCTCCTCCCGGGCTCCGTCGCCGTCGTCAACGCGGACGACTCGCGCTGCCTGGCGCAGGCGGAGCGGGTGGCGAGCGGCGTGAAGAAGATCTTCTTTGGGAAGAGCCCTGTTGCAGACGTCCGTCTTTCTCGGGTCACGGCTCTCGGTGTGGACGGGATGGAAATCTGCTTAGAAGGGGAAGAGTGGAAGGGCGGAGCAGAGCGTGGGGTGCGTGGCGCCGACCTACAGCGGAGCAGAGTCACGATCAGGCTGGGGTTCGTGGGGGAGCACAACGCCATGAATGCAGCGGCGGCTGCTGCCACGGCTCTCTCTCTCTCCTATACATTCGAAGAAATCTCCCGCGGCCTCGCCGCTGCACGGCCCTATTCGCATCGGTCCCGGCTGGTCGCGGGCGCGGGCGGGATCACGATCCTCGACGACTGCTACAACGCCTCGCCCCCGTCCATGGAGGCTGCACTGAAGACGCTGGCAAGCCTGCGCGTGCGCGAGTCCGCCCGCGCGATCGCGGTTCTCGGCGACATGCTGGAGCTCGGAGCCTTCGAGGAAGAAGCTCACCGCGGCCTTGGACGCGGCGCGCGGGGGCGAGTGGATGTGGCCGCGTTTTTCGGCCCCCGGTCTCGCCTTTCATTCGAAGAATTCTCTTCTTCTCCTTCTCCTTCTTCCCCATCGGCGCACTTCACGGAAATCGAGCCGCTTCTCGCGTGGCTTCGCCCCCGCCTTCAGCCGGGCGACACCGTCCTCGTGAAAGGGAGCCGGGGGATGAAGCTCGAGCGCGTCGTCGACGCGCTCGTCACGCCGGAAGGAGGACCTTCGTGAAGGTCCGCATCCGAACGGCGGCGCTGGCCGCGCTTTTCGCCGTTCGGTTCGCGGGCGGCCAGACGATGTCGATCGAGGAGTACGAGCCGAGGTCCACGCTGGTCGTCCCCGAGCACAAGGTCACACGCGCGAAGTACCCCTTCGTCGACGTGCACAACCATCAGAGCATCCGCATGTCGAAGGAGGAGCTCGACCGCCTCGTGAAGGACATGGACGCGCTGAACATGCGGGTCATGGTGAACCTGAGCGGGCAGAGCGGCGAGGCGCTCGCGAAGGGTGCCAGGACCGCGATGGTCCATCCGGGCCGGATGCTGATCTTCGCGAACCTCGACTTCTCCGGAATCGACGAAGCGGGTTGGGGAGCGCGCGCCGCCGGACGGCTCGAAGAGGACGTGAAGGCCGGCGCGAAGGGCCTGAAGATCTTCAAGAACTTCGGCATGACGGTGAAGGACGGAAACGGCCGGCGGGTTCCCGTGGACGACCCGCGCCTCGACCCGATCTTCGAGATGTGTGCGCGGCTGAAGATCCCCGTCCTCATTCACACGGGCGAGCCCGCGTCGTTCTTCGAGCCCCAGGACCGCTTCAACGAGCGCTGGCTGGAGCTGAAGCAGTTTCCGAAAAGAGCACGCCCGCCGGATCAATATCCGTCCTGGGAGACGCTCATCGGCGAGCAGCATCGCCTGTTCGCGCGCCATCCGAACACCGTCTTCATCGACGCGCACCTGGGCTGGATGGGCGGGAACCTGGCCCGGCTCGGGAAGCTTCTCGACGAGCGCCCGAACGTCTACACGGAGATCGGCGCGGTCCTCGCCGAGCTCGGGCGCCAGCCTCGCTTCGCGCGAGAGTGGTTCCTCGAGCATCAGGACCGTGTCCTCTTCGGCAAGGACGTCTGGGAACCCTCGGAGTACTGGGTGTACTTCCGGGTGCTGGAAACGGGCGACGAGTATTTCGACTACTACAGGAAGCGCCACGCGTTCTGGAAGATGTACGGGCTCGACCTGCCGGACGACGTGCTCAGGAAGCTCTACTACAGGAACGCGCTCCGGATCCTGCCTTCGATCGACGCGTCGGCGTTCCCGAAGTAGACGCTACACGTCGATCCCGATCGGCGCTTCGAGGTACGCGTGAACGTACTGAACCGCCATGGCGCCCTCTCCGACCGCGGAGGCGACGCGCTTGGTCGACCCGAGCCGCACGTCGCCGACCGCGAAGACGCCCGGCAGGCTCGTCTCGAGCGGCAGGGGCTGCCGGCCGTGATTTCCGCCGGCGGAAGCCCGATCGAGATCCGGGCCGGTGACGATGAAGCCCTTCGGATCGCGCTCGAGGGTTCCGGAAAGCCATTCCGTCCGCGGCTGCACGCCGACCAGGACGAACAAGGCGTCGGTCGAGGCCGTCTCCCTCGTCTTTCGCGCCTGATCCTCGAGGACGATCCGGTCGAGCGCCGCGTCGCCGGCGCCGTCCACGACCTCGGTCCCGAAGCGGACTTCGACGTTGGGCCGCCTGCGGATCTCCTGCACGAGGTAATCGGACATCCCTTCCTCCAGGGAAGGGCCGCGGACGAGCAGCGTGACGCGTCGCGCGATCTTCGAGAGATGCACGACCGCCTGCCCGGCGGAGTTGCCGCCGCCGGCCACGAACAGGACCTTGTCCTTCACGAAGCGGGCGTCCCCCGGCGTCGTATAGAAGACGCCGGCTCCGACGAAGCGCTCGAGAACCTCGAGACGCCGGTAGGCCGCTCCGGCTGCGATGACGACGGCGCGCGCGGTGATCTCCGTCCCGTCCGAAAGGGTGAGGATCCGGTCGAGGCCGCTCGCGCGGAGCCGGGCGACGTCGCGCGCGAGGACGTATTTCGTCCCGAAGAGCCAGGCTTGCTGATAGGCGCGCTGGGTCAGCTCGCCCCCGGAGATCCCGCGGGGGAACCCGAGGTAGTTGCGGATGAGCGAGCTGGCCCCCGCCTGCCCGCCGATCGCCTCGCGTTCGATGACGATCGTGCTGAGCCCCTCCGACGCGCCGTAAACCGCCGTGGCGAGCCCCGCGGGCCCCGCTCCCACGACGGCGAGATCGCACGTGCGCTCCTCCAGGTTGCTGGCGCCGAGCGAGTCGAGCACCTCGGCGTTCGAGGGATCGACGAGAACGAGACCGTCGAGAAGGATGACGACCGGCAGTCGGGAGCCGTCCAGGCCCGCGCGCTCGAGAAGCCGCTTTCCCTCGTCGGAATCGGCCACGTGGAATCCATGGGGGATCCCGTTGCGCTCGAGGAGCTCCCGGAGTTCGTGCGCGCGCGGAGAGGGGTGGCCACCCACGACGCGCACGAGCTCCATGCGGGGGCCGTGCGCCCGGGTCCAGTCCGCCAGGAACTCGCCGACCGCCGGATACAGGTGGACCTCGGGCGGCGACCAGGGCTTTTGCAGGTAGTTCTCGAGCTGGCCGAAGGCGCAGCCCTGGAGGATCGTGGGGGTGGCCGTCCTATCTCCCCACGACACGAGCAGGGCGCGCTGAGCGGTGGGATGGATCTCGTGCGCGCGGCCCAGGAGGTCGATCCCGTTCATTCCCGGCATCCACTGGTCCGCGACGATCAGGGCCAGCTGTTCTCCGTCGGCCCTGATGCGGTCGAGAGCCTCGAGAGCGGCCTGCGGCGAGAGGTGCGAGACGACGCGATAGTCGCCACCGTACCGTCGGGCCAGGGCGTCGAGCAGCGCGGCCAGGGATCCGGGCTCGTCGTCGACGACCATGATGACCGGTCGCGTCAGCATCGCTTTCTCCTTCCCGACGCCCTCACTTCCCCGCGAGGACGCGCTCCACGGCTTCGAGCATCGGGACGCTCTTGAGGCCCGCCTTCCTGCCCTCGGCGAGCGCCTCGTCGTGCGGCTTTCCCCCGAGGGCCTCGATGACCGCGATCACGCCGCCCACGCGGTTCGAGCTCGAGCAGTAGAGCAGGACCGGGGCGGCCTTCGTGTCCCGGAGGATCGCGGCGACCTTCTTCGCGTCGTCCAGACGGAAGGTCTCGGGCGAAACGGGAACCGACACGAACGTCAGGGCCTGCTCTTCGACCGCCTTTCGGGCCGCTGCGACGCCTTCGGCGGGCTGCCTCAGATCGATCGCCGTGCGAAAGCCCAGGTCCTTCAGCTTCGCGAGCGTCTCGACCGAGGGCTTACCCGCGGTCGCGAGCGCCGGGCCCGCCTTCCGGTAATTCAGGGCCTCTTCCGGCTTCAGCGACTCCGGAATCCCGGAGGCGGCCGCGAAGAAAGCCGGGAGGATGGCGAGGGCGAGGATGGGTGCCCGCGACGCGAATCGACGCATGACGTCCTTCCGCGGGAATCTTACGGCGCAAGAGCCGCGCGTGCCGCGAGGACGGCCACCTGCCGCGCTCAAGGCAGGGTTTGCGAGCGGACAGCCTTTTCCTGACCGGCGCGGAACCTTCGCAGCTTCGTGCGGAGCTTCGGATCTTCGCCCGCGAGGATGGCGACGGCGAGAAGGGCTGCGTTCACGGCCCCGGGCTTTCCGATGCCGAGGGTTCCCACGGGCACGCCGGCGGGCATCTGAACCGTCGAGAGAAGGGAGTCGAGGCCTTTCAGGGAAACGCTTTCCATCGGAACGCCGAGCACGGGCACGACCGTGTGCGAGGCGAGGACTCCCGCGAGGTGCGCGGCGCCGCCGGCGGCGGCGATGATCACGGCGAGGCCGCGCGTCTCGGCGCTCGCGGCCCACTCGGCGGTGAGCTTGGGGCTCCGGTGGGCCGACATGACGCGGCACTCGTGCGCGACGCCGAACCGCGTCAGCAGCTCGTCGGCGTGTTTCATCGTCTCCCAATCGGAGGCCGAGCCCATGACGACGCCCACGAGAGGGCCGGCGGTGCGGCTCGGGCGCCCGGCCTTTTTCATGGGGGCGATCCTACCTTCCCGGGCGGCTCAGACGCTCCAGGCGCGCGCCGTCTCCGCCGCGAACGCGTCGAACCGCCGCGGCGCGTGTCCGAGGAGGGACGTGAGGCGCGCGACGTCCTCGGGAGTCGCCTTGAGGCCCTTCTCCTGGAAGAACGCGTACATGAGGCGGAAGTCGAAGACCGCGAACGGGGGAAGGAACGCGAGAGACGCCTTCTCCCAGGCGTCGAGGTCGTTTCCCCCGTAGGCGATCTTGCGTCCGAGGACGCCGCCCCACGTCGCGGCCGTTCCCGTCGCGGTCAGGAGCTCCGGACCGACGAGGTTGACCGTCTCGTCCTTCGCCGCGTCCGTTGCGAGCGCGAGCGCGGCGACCTCGGCGATGTCGCGGACGTCCACGCGCGAGAGGCCCGCGTCGCCGAACGGCTGCGGATAGACGCCGTGGGAGAGCATGGCGTCCTTGTACCAATTGTCGTTCTGGTAGAAGTTGTTCGGCCGGAGGATCGTGAACGGGATCCCCGAGGCCTTGATCGCCGTTTCGATCGGGAGCTTCGCCCCGAAGTGCGGGAGATGGGGCGCCTCGTCGACGCGGTGGACGGAAAGGAACACGATCTTCCTCACGCCGGAGAGCCGGCAGCCGTTGACGGCCATGAGGCCTTCGTGGCATTCGCCCGCGCCCAGGGCCGTGAGCAGGAAGACGCCGTCCATGCCGGCGAACGCGGACCGCACCGTGCCGGGGTCGAGGAGGTCGCCGACGACCCGCCTCACGCCGTCCGGGAGAGTCTTCTTCGGGTCGCGCGTGAGAACGGAGACTTCGGCACCGCGAGAGAGGAGCTCCCGCACGACCTGAGATCCGACGGTGCCCGTGCCGCCCAGGACGAGAATCTTCATCGTCATTCCGGTCACTTCCCCATGTGCTGGATGATCGCATCTCCGAAGCCGCTGCACGACACCTCGGTGGCGCCCTCCATCTGGCGCGCGAAGTCGTACGTGACCGTCCGGGCGGCGATCGCCCCGTCCATGCCCTTCAGAACGAGATCGGCGGCTTCGTTCCAGCCCATGTACCGCAGCATCATCTCGCCCGACAGGACGACGGAGCCGGGGTTGACCTTGTCGAGATTCGTGTATTTCGGCGCCGTGCCGTGCGTGGCTTCGAAGATGGCATGGCCGGTCGTGTAGTTGATGTTCCCGCCCGGCGCGATGCCGATGCCCCCGACCTGCGCGGCGAGGGCGTCCGAAAGATAGTCGCCGTTGAGGTTCATCGTCGCGATGACGTCGAACTCGTCCGGGCGCGTGAGCACCTGCTGGAGCGTGATGTCGGTGATCGCGTCCTTGACGAGGATCTTCCCGCCTTGGAGCGCTTCCTTCTGCTCGGCGTTCGCGGCGGCCTCGCCCTTCTCCCTCTTCGTCCCCTCCCACTGGTCCCAGGTGTACGTCTGGGCCTTGAACTCGCTCTCGGCGAGGGCGTAACCGTAGTTCCGGAAGGCGCCTTCCGTGAACTTCATGATGTTGCCCTTGTGGACGAACGTGACGCTCTTCCTCTTGTTCGTGATCGCGTACTGGATCGCGGAGCGAATGAGACGCTCGCTGCCCCCCTTCGAAATCGGCTTCACGCCGAAGCTGGTCGTTTCCGGGAAGCGGAGCTTCTTGTATTGCGCCGGGAAGTTCTCCTTCAGGAACGCGGCGACCTTCCGGCCCTCGTCGGTTCCGGCGGCGAACTCGATTCCCGCGTAGATGTCCTCGGTGTTCTCCCGGAAGATGACCATGTTCACCTTCTCGGGGTGCCTGACGGGAGAGGGCACGCCCTGGAACCAGCGGACAGGGCGGAGGCAGACGTAGAGGTCGAGGATCTGGCGCAGCGCGACGTTCAGCGAACGGATGCCGCCGCCGATGGGCGTCGTGAGCGGCCCCTTGATGCCGACGAGATAGTCGCGGAACGCGTCGATCGTCTCGTCCGGGAGCCACGTCTGGAGTTTGTCGTAGGCCTTCTGGCCCGCGTAGACCTCCATCCACTGGATCTGCCTCTTGCCCCCGTAACCCCTCGCGACGGCCGCGTCGAGAACGCGCACGGCGGCGCGCCAGATGTCCGGCCCCGTCCCGTCGCCCTCGATGAAGGGAATGATGGGCCGGTCGGGGACCTGGAGCTTCCCGCCCGAGATCGTGACCTTCGCTCCCGCAGCGGGCACCGTGGGCTTGGAACTGGACATGGCTGACCTCCTCGTTGGGCGCGAATCATAGGGGAACGGAGGCCGAAGAACCGGTTCCTGATGCATCTGCACCGGTCTTTTAGCCGAGGTCCTGGAACCACCTTTTCCCTGGGCCTAGGTGTTTTCCCGGGCCCAGAGAAAGGACGTTTCATGGCGAAGCACAAGACGGAAGTTCTCGACAAGAAGGCCGACCTCGCTGGTCCGGGCATCGGAAGCTACGAGGAGCTGGAGAAGATCCTTCCAGCCGACTACACGCCGCTCCTCGATCCGAAAAAGACGCAGCTCGCGATCACGGCCGTGAAGAGGTACATCGAAGACGGCCTCTGCCGCGAGCTGAACCTCATGCGGGTCGAGGTGCCCCTCATCGTCGACGCCGAGAGCGGCGTGAACGACTACCTCGACCGCGACGGATCGCGCGGGCCCGTGACGTTCCACATCGCGAACGACAACGAGAAGCACCCGATCGAGGCGCAGGTCGTCCAGGCCGCGACGAAATGGAAGAGGATCGCGCTGAAGCAGTTCGGGATGAAGCCAGGCGAAGGGCTCGTCACGGACATGCGCGCCGTCCGCAAAGACTACTTCCTCGACCACGACCACAGCGCCTACGTCGA
The DNA here is from genome assembly GCA_035455045.1 of Thermoanaerobaculia bacterium. Lineage (GTDB taxonomy): Bacteria > Acidobacteriota > Thermoanaerobaculia > UBA5066 > UBA5066 > Fen-183. The sequence goes on from DATIFW010000060.1 coordinate 26,524, forward strand.
CCAGTGGGACTGGGAGAAGGTCATCACGCCCGCCGAGCGCAACCTCGACTTCCTCACGAAGACCGTCGAGGGAATCTGGAAGGTGATCGTGGGCGCCGAGGCCTTCGCGCTCGACAGCTACCCGGACCTGGAGAAGAGAAAGCTCCCGCGCCTGCCCGAGAAGCTCGTCTTCCTGCACGCCGAGGAGATCCTCGACCGGTTCCCCGACCTGCCGCGCAAGGCGCGCGAGACCGCGATCCTCAAGGAGCACCCCGCCGTCTTCATCTACGGCATCGGCTGGACGCTGAAGGACGGCTATCCGCACGAGATGCGCGCCGCCGACTACGACGACTGGGTCAGCGAGACGCACACGAAGGACGGCCGCGTCATGCACGGCCTGAACGGCGACATCCTCGTGTGGAACCCGATCACGAAGCGGCGGCACGAGCTCTCGTCGATGGGCGTCCGCGTGAACGCCGAGACCCTGAAGAAGCAGCTCGAGCTCACTCACCAGCTCCACTTCCTGAAGTTCCCTTATCACCAGGGGATCGTGGACGGCACGCTCCCGCTCTCGATCGGCGGCGGCATCGGACAGTCGCGCGTCCTGATGCTCCTCCTCCGAAAAGCGCACCTCGGCGAGGTCAGCGTGACGGTGTGGCCCAAGGTCCTGAAGGAGATGTGCGCGAAGCGCAACATCCACGTCATCGATTGAATCAGTCGGCGGCCCGGCGCGCGGCGTGGCGCCCGGGCCTGCCCGACAAGCCGAGGTACGCGAGGGCGACGACGCCGAGCGCCGAAAGGGCCGCGCCGAAGAGGAAGGAACGGGGGCGGTACCTCACGCGGACGATCGACGACCCGGCGGGAGTCGGAACGGCCATGAACGGGCCGTTGGCGCGGTAGATCGGAACCGCGCGGCCGTCGACTTCCGCGGTCCAGCCGGGGTCGAAAGCCTCGGCGAGGACGAGCCAGCCGCCGCCCTCGCTTTCGACCCGCGTCTCGACCGCACCGGAGGCCCGCGAGAGAAGCGCGACTCTCCCGGGCCCCCCGTGTCCCGCCAGCGGATCCGCCGCGTCCACGAAGAGCTCCCGGCTCGCCCTCTCGTCCCGGCTCTCGAGGAGCCGGTCGAACGTACGGTGGCCCGGGTCGGCGGTGGCGCGGTCCGCGTACCGTGCGCGCGGGAGCACGTCCGCCAGCTCGTAGGCCCGCCCGTCGGGCTGGTCGTAGACGAGCGAGAACCTGAACCCCGTCCGCCTTTCGAACTCCGGCGTGTCCATCCGCGGGCTCTGAGGGTCGTCCAGCCAGTACCTGAGAGTCGCGAGCTCGGCGACCCGCGGGTTCGCGAGCCTTCGTGGATCCACGGGGCTGAAGAAGTGCAGGGCGTCGAAGCCGCCGAGCTTCCGGAGGAAGACCGCCTGCTCGAGCGAGTCGATCGCGTCGTAGGACATGATGCTCGGGATGTCGTACGGGAGGTTCAGGTTCGGCGGCATGACCCGGCCGAGCGGCACGACCCTCGAGCGGCCGGCGTCCCGTCGCAGGAAATCGGTGAGGCGGGTCGGGAAGAACGAGAGGCCGCGGGCCACGGCGCCGTGGTAATCGAATCCGGCGTGCCAGAGATCGAACGTCAGGAGTGCGAGGGCCGCCGCCGTCCGGAGCGCCCCGGCGCGAAGCGAGAGGAGCGCGAGCAAGAGCGGACCGAAGAGGAAGAGAAGGGCGAGTCGCGTCTCCGGCACCCCGGTGGCGCGAAGGAGCCCATCCGGCACGGCGCGGCCGAGGGTCAGGACGCCGGCGCCGGCGGCGGCGCCGAGGAGCGCCGGCACGGCGAAGAGGCGCCAGACGGCGCGCCGTCTCCGCGCCCGGACGAAGGCGAGGAGACGGTCCCACCCGAATGCCCCCAGCGTCGCGACGGCGAGCGCGGCGATGTGAAGCGACCGGTGCGTCGCCGTCCGGTCGAGCGGCGGCAGCGCTCCGAGGAGCGAGATTGGCGGAACGCCGTAAGCCAGGGCCACCGGGAAAATGCCGAAAGCGAGGATCGGCAGGATCCGACGCAGGCGCACCGTGACGATCGCGATCCCCGCCAGGCACAACATCGAGGTGCCGGCAAAGGCCGCGGAGTCGAGAAAGCCGGCGTGATCGGGCCACTTCGTTCCGTCCATCGGGCGGCCGAAGAAGAGCGGGACGATCCAGGTCACGAGCCACGACTTCGGCAGGGATTGCGACGCGTGGCCCGGCTCGAGGAGCACGCGGCTCTTCGCGAGGTACTCGAGGAAGGGAACGAGCTGAATCGCGGCGGCGAGAGTGCCGAGGACGCCTCCGAGGGCGAGGAAAGCGCCCGACCGTGCGACCTTCCCCATCGGCGCCCTTGCCACCGAGAAAGCCCAGACGAGAAGGCCGGCGAGGAGGTCGAGAAACGCGGACTCCGGATGACCGCCGAGGTGCATCGCGAAGAGGGTGAAGCCCAGTCCGCACGCGGACCCGGGGCCGGGCGCCCGCGCCAGGCGGACGGCCCACAGGAGAAGAAGC
>DATIFW010000061.1:0-3464 GCA_035455045.1 Thermoanaerobaculia bacterium
GAGGGCATGCTCCTCGTCGAGCCTGCTGATGGCGAAGCCCACGTGCACGAGCACCCAATCGCCGGGGACGACTTCGGGCGTGTACGCGAAGCACACCTCTTTCGTGACGCCGCCGAAGCTCACCACGCCCATCGGCATGTCGACGGCGCTCTCGTCCAACCTCACGACTTTTCCCGGAACGCCCAGACACATGGAGCACCCCACGATCGCACCCTACCCAACCGAGGTCTTCAGGCCACCCGATGCAGATGCTTCAAATGCCGCGCCCCGGCGAGGACCTGCCCGAGCGAGATCCCGCCGTCGTTGGGAGGCACCTCGCGGTGGAGGAGGACCTCGAAGCCGAGAGCCGAGAGGCGTTCCGCCGCCCGCTCGAGGAGGAGCCGGTTCTGGAAACACCCGCCCGTGAGGGCGACGTGCGGCTCGCCGGCGGCCCCGGCGGTTCGGGCGATCCCGTCCACGAGGGAGTTGTGGAAGCGCGCCGCGAGGCGACCCGCGTTAACGCGATTCGCGAGGTCCTCGAGAAGAGCCCGGAGGAGAGGCTCCCAGTCCAGGACGGCGGGCGCACCCTCGCACAGGACGAGCGGGAGCGGCCAGGCTCCGTGCTCGCGCGGGTCGGCCACCGCCTCGAGCGCCATCGCGGCCTGGCCTTCGTAGCGCGTCCGCTGCGAAAGGCCGAGAAGCGCGGCCACCGCGTCGAAGAGACGCCCCGCGCTCGTCGTCAGAGGCGCGTTCAGGCCGGTTTCGAGCATCTGCGCGAGAACGGTCCGCTCTTTCGGAGCGAAGGCGCGCACCGGAGCGAGGTCCTCGCGTGAAAGAGCGTCGCCGCCGAAGATCTCGAACAGAACAGCGAGAGCCGCGCGGCGCGGCTCTCGGACAGCTGCCTCGCCGCCCGGCAGGCGAAACGGCCTGAGATGGGCGAAGCGGGTGAAACCGCCGGCGTCCCCCTTGAGGAATTCCCCGCCCCAGACGGTTCCGTCCGTGCCGTAGCCCGTGCCGTCCCACGTGACGCCGAGCGCGGGCCCCGGCGCGCCGTTTTCCGCGAGGCACGAGGCGAGATGAGCGTGGTGGTGCTGAACGGAGAAGGAGGGAATGCCGTGCTCGGCCGCCCATTCCACCGCCCAGAGCGTGGAGGGGTAGCCGGGATGGAGGTCGTGTGCGACGAGGGCGGGGCGAGCCTCGTAGAGCCGCAGGAAGTCCGCGATCACGCGCCGGAAGGCGTTCATCGCCTCGGGCGTCTCGAGGTCGCCGATGTGTTGCGAGAGGAAGACCTGTCCGCCGAGCCCGAGCGCCACCGCCGTCTTCATGTGCGCGCCCACGGCGAGGATGACCGGCAGATCCTCGGCCACGGCCACGGGAAGCGGGGCGTATCCCCGGGCGCGCCGGAGGACGCGGGGTGCCCCCGCCGCGATGCGGATGATGCTGTCGTCGGCATGCCGCTCGATCGGCCGGTCGTGCACGAGAAAGGCGTCGGCCAGACCGGACAGACGCGAGAGAGCCTCGAGCTCGTCCGTGCAGATCGGCTCCTCGCTCAGGTTCCCGCTCGTCGCGACGAGAGGAGCGCCGACGGCGCGCAGCAGCAGGTGGTGAAGGGGCGTGGCGGGAAGCATGAGCCCGAGCTCCGGCCGGCCCGGTGCGACCGCGCGGGCGACGGCCGCTTCGGCGAGGCGTGGCAGGAGAACGATCGGCGCTTCCGCGGACTCGAGAAGCGTCGCGGCCTCCGGAGAGATCTCCGCGAGCTCTCGCGCGGCTGCGAGATCCTTCACCATGAGGGCGAACGGCTTGTCCTCGCGCGCCTTGCGGGCCCGGAGGCGCGAGACGGAGGCCTCGTCACGCGCGTCGCACATCAGGTGGAAGCCGCCGAGGCCCTTGCACGCGAGGACCTCGCCCTTGAGGAGCACGTCGGCGGCGATCGCCAGCGCCTCGTCTCCCCGCGCGAGCACATCGCCGGACCTCGTCCAGGCCGCGAGCTCGGGCCCGCACGCGGGGCAGGCCGTCGGCTGCGCGTGAAAGCGGCGGTCGAGAGGGTTTTCGTATTCCGCCCGGCAATCGGGGCACAGAGCGAAGCCGCGCATGGTCGTGTTCGGGCGGTCGTAAGGGAGGTCCTTGACGATCGTGAAGCGCGGTCCGCAATTCGTGCAGTTGGCAAAGGGGTAAAGGTGGCGGCGGTTCCCTGGATCGAGCACTTCATTCAGGCACTCCGGACACGTGGCGATGTCCGGAAGGACGAGAACGGTCTTGATCCCCTTCGCCTCGCTCGTCCGGATCCGGAAGCCTTCGTCGCCGACGGGTTCGAGCCAGCTCTCGGCGAGCTCCTGGATCCGCGCCCGCGGAGGCGTCTCGGTCCGCAGACGTTCGCGGAAGGCGGAAAGGCGCTCCGCGTCCCCCTCCACCTCCAGGAACACGCCGCGGATATCGTTCAGGACCCAGCCGGAGAGGCCGAGGCTCGTCGCGAGGCGATAGACGAACGGCCGGAAGCCGACTCCCTGGACGGCGCCGCGGATCTCCATCTTGAGACGTTTCGCCATCGGCGGCTCCATCCTAGTTCTTGCGATATATCTTCTCGATATGTTCGCGCGCCGAAGGGCGTCCGCGCGGCTCGGGTGACCGGCCGGTCTCCTCGGGGCGAGCGTGCGGGCGGCGGGCGCTCGCGGCCGAGACCCTCTCGATCCGTCTCCCACGCGAGAAGGTTCCACGGGCTCTTCGTCGTGCGCCGGGCCGAGAGTTCGAGCAGTTTCGTTTGATGTCAAACGAATTGCGACGTACAATGAACGCTGGTGGGCCACCGCCGGAAAGGAGGTTCCGCGCGATGCTCAACGCAACGGCTTCCGTGCCCGCCCCCGATTTCACGGCGATCGTTTCACGCTCCCGACGCCGCGTGTGGCCGTTCTTCCTCGCGCTGCTCGCCGCCGCCGCGGGCCTGGTGGCGGCGCTTGCCGGCTGATCGCCGGCGGCGTCCCGCACGGCCGATCGCCCTCTTCGGCGAAGCCGTTCTGGACGTCGCTCGTTCCGGAACGACCCTGGGCGGCGCGCCGTTCAACGTCGCCTGCCACCTGGGCCGCCTCGGTTGCCGGGTGCTGCTCGTCACGCGCGTCGGGTCCGACGCGGGGGGGCGCGAGATCCTGCGAGCGATCCGCGCGTGCGGCCTCGGTCGCGCAGGCGTGCAGGTGGATCCATGCCTGCCCACCGGACGCGTTCGCGTCCGGCACGGCGCCCGTGGCCCGTCGTTCGCGATTCCGGTCCGGCAGGCCTTCGACGCGATCGACGTGCGCGCCGCGCGCGCCGCGTTCTCGGGTGCCCGGCCCGGCCTGCTCTACTTCGGCACCCTCGCGCAGCGCGGCGAGCCCTCCCGCTCCACGCTCGCGGCGCTCCTCCGCCTCAAGCTGGCTCGCACATTCCTCGACGTGAACCTTCGTGCGCCTTGGTGGGACGAGGTGACGCTCGCGCGATCGCTCGAGGCGGCAACG
>DATIFW010000062.1:0-8213 GCA_035455045.1 Thermoanaerobaculia bacterium
GATGGAGTCCGACGCGCTCTCTCAGCCTCCCGAAATAGGAGTCGGGCCTCAGGACCTCGTCGCAGGCCGATTCCACGACGGCGAGGAGCTGCGCGCGCGAAAGCAGGCGGCGCCCGTCGGCGGCGAGAAGCGGACCGGCCACCTCGAGCGCGAGCGAAAACAGCGTTGCGGGCCGGAGATTCAGGTGCGACAGGCCCGAGCGCGCCAGCGCGTCGAGGATCTGGGTGCCGACGGCGAACGAGGGAACGAGGAGGATCTTCTCGTCGATGGGGTGGGCCTCGCAGAACGCGGCGAGCTCCTGAAGGAGCCTGTTTCTTTCCAACGCCGCGCCCATGCCGCGAGCTTAAGCGAAGCGGGCGCTGTGTGATCATCGCGCCGCATGGAAGGCGTCTCGCTCGGGCTGCCGACGCTGATCGCGATCGTCGTGTACCTCGCCGCGATCAACGTCCTCGGCGCGGTGCTCGGTCGCGGTCAGAAGGACGCGAAGGACTATTTCCTGGGCTCTCACGCGATGCCCTGGTGGGCCGTGATGGCGTCGATCGTCGCGACGGAGACCTCGGCGCTGACGTTTCTCTCGATCCCGGGCGACGCGTACCGCACGGGCTTCACGTTCCTTCAGCTCGCGTTCGGCTATCTCCTCGGGCGCATCGCCGTTTCGGCGCTCCTTCTCCCCGGCTACTTTCAGGGCGAGCTCGCGACCGCGTACGCGCTCCTGGAGCGTCGCTTCGGCGTCGGAGCACGGCGCTTCACGTCGCTCATCTTCATGGTCACGCGCGTCATGGCGGCGAGCGTCCGCCTCGCGGTTCCGGCGATCCCCATCGCGCTCATCCTCGGCATTCCCGTGTGGATCGCGATCCTGATCCTCGCGGCCGCGACGGCTCTCTACACGTTCCTGGGGGGCCTCAAGGCCGTCATCTGGATCGACCTGATCCAGGTCGTCGTGTACCTCTCGGGCGCGATGATGGCCTTATGGGTACTGGTTCATTCAATAGACGGGGGATTCGGAGGGATTCTTAGAAGGTGCATGGACCTCGGGCAGCCGGTTCGCCTTCTTAACCTTTCCAAGAATCTTTCTGAGCCGTACACCCTGTGGGCCGGAGTCATCGGTGGCGCCGTCCTCACCATGGCTTCGCACGGCGCCGACCAGCTCATCGTCCAGCGCCTCCTCGCATGCCGCCGCCTGCGCGACGCCCAGAAGGCGCTCATCGGTTCGGGCGTCCTCGTGATTCTGCAGTTCACGTTGTTTCTCGCGCTCGGCGTCGGGCTCTTCGCGTTCTACGGGGGCCGCGTCGTGGGGGCGGGAGGATTTCCGTCCAGCGACGCGATCCTCCCCACGTTCATCGTCAAGAGCCTGCCGCCGTTCGTCTCGGCGTACCTCGTCGCGGGCATTTTCTCGGCGGCGATGTGCTCGGAGTCCTCGGCGCTCAATTCGCTCGCCTCCGCGCTCTCGCTCGACATCGTGGCGCCCCTGCTCGGAAAGAAGTATGTCGAAGGGAGGAGGGGGCTCGTCCTCGGCAAGATCCTGACGCTCTTCTGGACGATCGTCCTCGCCGGGCTTGCCGTCGGCTTTTCTCGCCTGCCACAGAACGTCCCGGCCGTGCAGGTGGCGTTGGGCCTCGCGAGCGTGACGGCAGGCGGCCTCCTCGGCGCGTTCCTCCTCGCGCTCTGGGCGAAGAAGGCAACTCAGATGGACGTGATGATCGGCATCGCGGCGTCGGCCGTCTTCATGTTCGTCCTGTGGCTCGGCTCGAAGGACTTCGTCCCGTTCGCGCTCGGGAGGATGATCGCGTGGCCCTGGTACTCGCTGCTCGGATCGACGATCGCGTTCGGAACGGGGTGGCTGCTCTCGCAGCGGCACGCTGCCGAGGACCCGCGGCTCGGAGCGCCGCCGGCCACGAGCTGATCAGCCCCGACGCCGGACGAAGGCCCCGATCGCCATTCCGAGCCCGGCCGCAAGCCCAGCGCCCACGAGCGTCACCGCCGTGCGGTGGCGCCAGAGCTGCAGCCGCCAGTCCAGGGCCTCGTGGCGCCGGCGGTCGATTTCCGCGAGATACGCCCCGAGATCGGAGCGCGCCCTCTCGATGTCCTGGACGACCTCGGAGACCTTCCGCTCGCGAGAGGCGAGGGCTCTCATGCGAATCGGTTCCGGACCCATTGAAACGTCTCCTCGAGTGAGCGCCTCGTCTCCCGAAGGGGCGCCGTGACTTTGTGGGCGCGCGCCAGGAGCAGGAATACGGCGGTCAGGACGAGCAGCGGCGCGCTCACGAGAAGAGCCGCCGCCCAACCCGGCATCGTCCGGGCGAGGGCGAGAACGACCGCGACGAGAAGCATCTGGAGGAAGGAGACTGCGGTCAGCAGCGCGATGCCGGCGTCCTTCGCCAGCTTGAGCTCCGCGCGCAGGTCTTCCCGGAGCTCCGTCTTCGCGAGCTCGGCTTCCTCCTGTAGGAGCCGCTCGGCTCTTACGACCGCGCCGGAAAAAAGCGCCCCGAGCGGAACGGTCTCGAGAGGACGAGTCGTGGATGCGAGTGTGGCCTCGGTTCCTTCCATGGAGCCCTCCTCGTTCTCGGGGTCGTTGCCCTCGAGCAGCTGGCGCTGCCCCGACAGCACCCTCGAGAGCTGCAAAGCCTGTCGATACACGACCTGCCAGTCGTCATAACCGACGGGCAATTTCACGATGTCCTCCGCGATTCCCTCGAGGCTGCGCGTGAGAACGAAAGACCGCGCGCGGGCGCGGTGCGCCGTACCGAACGCCTTCCACACGTCCTTGATCCGGCGCTCGATGGCCTGAGCGACCGGATCCATGGACTGAAGCGCGTCGGTGCGGGTCATCGCCTCGGCGATGAGCCCGTGCGCACGGGAGGTCGTGGTCCCGGGCCCGCGAAGCGAGACGCCGTGCATCGTCACCGTGGCGTCCAGGTCGGGCGCCCGGAAATACCGGATGCGGGCCTGTTCGGCGCCGAACGCATCCCCGCCGAGGCTCGCGAGAATGGCCGTGGGCGCCTTCATCCAGAACGTCGGCTCTTCGCGCCGCAGCGAAAACCCGTGAAGGTCGAGGACGCGCGTCGAGATCCGGACGACCTCGTCGAACGCTCCGGGCTCGATGGAGAGAGGAACGGTGTCGTCGCGGAGGCCCTTCAGGACGGCGACGAGCTTCCGGAACGGCGTGGAGACGAGCAGCACGAGGAACGCCCCGGCCAGCGCGACCGTGATGGGGAACCCGCGCGCGAGACGTTTCAGGGCTGGTTCGTGGCGGGCGCGGGGAGAACGGTTTGCGAAAACGATCCCGACCACGACGGGCACGGCGAGGGCGAGGAAGATCCAGCCGAGGCGGACCGCCGACGTCGGGACGGACCTCGGGAGCGGGACGAACGCGAGCACGAGGGCCGCGAGCTTCGGAGCGACGATGCCGACCACGAGCAGCGGCCAGGCGGCCGCCGCGGCAAGGAGAGCGGAGAGCCAGGCCTGTTCACGCTCGCTGGTCCTGCCGAAGAGGGCCAGGACGGCCCAACCCAGGAGGGCGCTGAAGATTTTGCCGGCCGAGCGGGAGACGAGAGCGAGGATTGCCTGCAAAACGGCCATGCTCTCGATAGAGCAAACGCCGCGCCAACGGTTACATGCCCAACATCACCCTCGCCACGCGCGACATCATCTCCGTGTTCCAGGGCGGATCCCAGACGAGCTCGACCTTCGCGTCGGTGATGCCGGGGATGGCCTTGATCTTCTGCTCGACTTCTCCGGGGAGGGAGCCCGCGACCGGGCACGCGGGCGCCGTGAGCGTCATCTTCACGTTCGCGACGCCCTCGGGCGACACGCTCACGTCGTAGATCAGCCCCAGCTCCCAGATGTTGACCGGGATCTCGGGGTCGAAGCACTTCTTCAAGGCCTCGTCGATGACTTTCTGCTCGAGAGGACTGGGAGAAGAGGAAGAGGAAGATTGCTCAGAAGGCACGGGAGCGGGCGCCGTAGGGTGCTCCGCCGACGCCGCATCCGCTGCGTCCGAAGAGAGACCGGAAGATTTCTTAGATGACACGTCAGAGGGCGCGGCGGCCTGCGCCGCCGGTGCCGCGTCCGCTGCGGCGGTGCTTCTGTCCCTATTACCTTCTAAGAAACGGTTCTCTTCGGGCGTTGCCGTCTGCACGGCCGCCGCAGCGTTGGCTTCGGCGGTGCCGCTAGCCCCATTACCCTCTAAGAAAATCTTCTCTTCTCCCATTTCTTCTATCTTCCGCTTGTTTCTTTATTCAGTCTTCGCCACTTCATGCGAGTTCTTCAGCGCCGACTCCAGCGTGTGCCACGCAAGCGTCGCGCACTTGACGCGGACCGGGAACTCGCGGACGCCGGAGAAGACGGCGAGCTTGCCGAGGCCCGCGCCGTCCGCCTTGACGTCCGGCGGGCCGGTGAGGAGGTCGTGGAACTTCCCGTACAGTTCCTCGGCCTCCGCGAGGCTCTTGCCCTTAACCGCGTCCGTCATGAGCGACGCGGAGGCCTTCGAGATCGCGCAGCCCGAGCCCTGGAACGCGACGTCCGCGATGCGGTCGCCTTCGACCCGCACGTAGAGCTTCAGCTTGTCGCCGCAGAGCGGGTTGTTGCCGAGCGCGAGGCGCGTGGCGTCCGGCATCTCCCGGTAATTGTGCGGAGACTTGTTGTGGTCGAGGATGACCTCCTGGTAGAGGTCGCGGAGGTCCGTCATCAGCCGAACACCTCGCGCACTTTCTCGATCGCGGCGGCGAGCGCGTCGACCTCCGCACGCGTGTTGTAGAGGCCGAACGAGGCCCGCGCCGTGGCGGGAAGGCCGAACCGGTCCATGACCGGCTGCGCGCAGTGGTGGCCCGTCCGGATCGCGATGCCTTCGCGGTCGAGGATCGTTCCGATGTCGTGCGGATGCACGTTGTCGAGGACGAAGGAAATCACGGCGGCCTTCTCTTTCGCGCGGCCCACGATCGTCAGGCCGCGAATGGCGGAGAGCTGGCGGGTGGCGTGGACGAGGAGGTCGTGCTCGTGCGCGGCCACCGCGGGGAGCCCCACTCCGGAGAGCCAGTCGGCGGCAACGCCGAACCCGATCCCGCCGGCGATGTTCGCGGTGCCGGCCTCGAACTTCCAGGGAAGAACGTTGTACGTCGTCTTCTCGAACGTGACGGACGAGATCATGTCGCCCCCGCCCTGATACGGGGGCAGCTTCTCGAGCCACTCCTCGGTGCCGTAGAGCGCGCCGATGCCCGTGGGCCCGTACATCTTGTGTCCCGAGATCGCGTAGAAGTCGCAGTCGAGATCCACGACATCGATCGGGAGATGCGGCGCCGCCTGCGCTCCGTCCACGAGGATGGGAACGCCCCGCGCGTGCGCGAGCGCGACGAAAGCCTTGACCGGGTTCACGGTGCCGAGCGCGTTCGAGACGTGCGACACGGCCGCGAGCTTCGTCCGTGCGGTCAGCCGCCTCTCGAACTCGTCGATCGGCACCTCGCCCTCGTCGGTGATCGGGACGACCACGAGCTTCGCCCCGGTCCTCTCGCAGGCGAGCTGCCAGGGCACGATGTTCGAGTGGTGCTCGAGGCCCGTGATGAGGACCTCGTCTCCCGCCTTCAGGAAGTCCCGCGCGAAACCGGACGCGACGAGGTTGATCGCTTCCGTCGTGCCCCGCGTGAAGATGATCTCCTTCGGAGAGGCGGCGCCGAGGAAGCGGGCGACCTTCGCCCGGCCGCCCTCGTAGGCTTCCGTCGCCTTCTCCGAGAGCCAGTGCGTGCCGCGGTGGATGTTCGCGTTCTCTTCCTCGTAATAGCGGCGGATCGCGTCGATCACGGCGCGCGGCTTCTGCGTCGTGTTCGCGTTGTCGAGGTAGACGAGGGGCTTGCCGTGGACCGAGCGCGAGAGAATCGGGAACTCGGCGCGGATGCCCTCCACGTCGTACGGATGGACACGCGCTTCGGGGGTCGTCTTCGTGACGGCGCTCATCGGTTCTCCGGGGCCGCGAGGTTCGCGGGCAGCCAGGCGCGCAGGTGCCCCTCGAGGAAGGCCTTGACGTCCGCGGACGCCACCTTTTCGATCATCTCGCTGCCGAAGGCGTACGTGAGGAGGGCGCGTGCCGCCTCCGGCGAGAGGCCGCGCGAGCGAAGGTAGAAGACCGCGTCCGCGTCGAGGCGGCCCGTCGTGGAGCCGTGAGAGCAGCGCACGTCGTTGTTGTGGATTTCGAGCTGCGGCTTGCTGTCGACGAGGGCGCTGTCCGAGAGGATGAGGTTGCGGTTCGTCTGGCGTGCGTCCGTGCGCACGGCGCCGGGGTGCACGACGATCTTGCCGTCGAAGACCCCACGGCCAGTCCCGTCGAGGACCCCCTTGTACAGCTCGATGCTGTTCGCTCGAGGCGCCACGTGATCGATGAGCGTGTGACAGTCGACGTGCTGCCCGGAGTTCGCGCAGAAGAGGCCATACAGCTCGGTTCCCGCCCCCTCGCCGGCGAGATCCATCGCGACCTCGTTGCGGACGAGCTTCCCGCCGAACGAAAACACGTGGGAGGCGGAAGTCGCACCGGGGGAGTGCGCGACCGAAAGGTGCCCGACGTGGAACGCCTCCGGGCCTTCGAGCTGGAGCGTGACGTGGTTGACCCGGGCGTCCCGCGCGAGGGAAACGTCTGTCCGGGCGTTCATGAAAGACGGGCCGCCGGCGCCGAGATAGGCCTCGATCACGGTGGCGGAGGAGTTCTCCTCGAAGGCGAAGAGATTGCGTGTATGGACCATCCGGGGCGCTTCCGAGGAGCCGGGAGGCGTCGAGACGTGGAGGATGAAGAGGGGCTCTTCGAGGCGGACGCCTGCGGCGACGCGAAGGACGACGCCTTCGTCCAGAAAAGCATCACCGAGGGCGGCGAAACTGCCCCGCGCGGGCCCTTCCGCCGCGGCCGACGCGACGAGGGCCTTCTCGACGAGCTCCGGCGATTCCCGGAGGACCGTTCCCATCCACTCGAAGAAGACCCCCGGCGGAAGGACTCCGACGTTCCGGCGCAGATGCCGGCCGTTCACGAACGCGAGCCTCGGCTCCGAGGCCGAAAACCCGATCGTCCCGAGCCGGGCCTCCATCTCGAGCGCCGCGGTCCGCTCCGCGAGGGAGACTTCGTCGGCGGGGAGGGCGAATCCCGTTCGAGTCAGCGGCGCGAGGTTCGTGAACCGCCATTCCTCGTCGTACGTCGAGGGGAATCCGAGCCTTTCGAAGGCCGCGAGGCCGCTCCTGCGCAGTTTCTGCAGCCAGGGCGGGCCCGGACGGGAGGCGGTAAGGTCCGAGGCCTGGGCCGCGAGCGCCGCGACGCCCTCGTGAAGGGCCAAAGGCCGCGCCGCGCGCGTCATCGCGCCGCGGCTCCCGCGACGGCCGCCGCCGCCGGCGGTTCCTTCTCGATCCAGGAGTAGCCCTTCGCCTCCAGCTCCTTCGCGAGGTTCTTGTCGCCGGATTTCACGATCTTCCCGTCCGAGAGGACGTGGACGAAGTCCGGGACGATGTAGTCGAGCAGGCGCTGGTAGTGCGTGATGACGAGCATGCCGCGCGCGCCGTCGCGGAGCGCGTTCACGCCGGACGCCGCCACGCGCAGGGCGTCGATGTCGAGGCCCGAGTCGGTCTCGTCGAGGATCGCGAGCTTCGGGTCGAGGACCGCCATCTGGAGGACCTCGTTGCGCTTCTTCTCGCCGCCGGAGAAGCCCTCGTTCACGGAACGGTTGAGCAGCGCCTCCTCCATCTTCACGACCTTCGCCTTCTCGTCGAGGAGCGCGAGAAAGTCGATCGCGTCCAGCTCCGGCTGCCCGCGGTGCTTGCGCACGGTGTTGACCGCGGTCCGCAGGAAGTACGCGTTCGAGACCCCCGGGATCTCCACGGGGTACTGGAACGCGAGGAAGACGCCCTCGCGTGCCCGCACCTCGGCCGGCATGGCGAGAAGGTCCTTGCCTTCGAACCGGGCCGAGCCCTGCGTCACGACGTAGCCGGGCCGCCCCGACAGGACGTGCGCGAGCGTGCTCTTTCCCGACCCGTTCGGGCCCATGAGCGCGTGCACTTCGCCCGGGCGGATGACGAGGTCGATCCCCTTCAGGATCTCGTGCCCGTCTTCCTCGATGGAGACGTGGAGATTTTCGATTTCGAGAAGATTCTGTTCGCTCAAGAAGAAGGTTCCTTATATGCGGTGGCTGCGATCGCAGCCACCGCGGAATGAACGTGTTCCTCGAACGACCGGTGTCAAGGGCGCGCTC
>DATIFW010000063.1:0-4441 GCA_035455045.1 Thermoanaerobaculia bacterium
GGATCGCGGTTACGGCCGCGCTTTCGGACCTCGCGGCGGTCGGCGCCGAGCCGATCGGGCTCCTTCTCTCCGTCACGTTGCCGACGCGCGACGCCGAGGCAGCGCAGGAGGCCGTCGCGCGCGGCGCCGCCGAGGCGGCCCGAGAGGCGCGAACCTGGGTCCTCGGCGGTGACACGAACGAAGGTTCCGCGCTCTCCGTCGGCTGCTCCGCCGCGGGACTCGTGCCGGCGGATTCCGTTCTCACCCGCATGGGGGCCCGCCCGGGAGAAGGCGTGTTCGTCACGGGACCTCTCGGACTCGGGGCCGCCCGGGCCGCAGCGGCGTTTCTCGGCGACCCGTCGCTCCTACCTGAGGAGGAGTTCCGGCCTCCCTGCCGGCTCGCGCACGGGCGCGCGCTGCGAGGCGTGGCCAGCGCGGCCATGGACACGAGCGACGGGCTCCTTGCGACGCTCGACCAGCTCGCGCGCCTCAACGGAATCGCGATCCGAATCACGCGGCCAGAGGGGGAGCTCCTGCACCCCAGGGCCGCCCCGGCCGGACTCCGGACGGGCTTGTCTCCGCTCGCCCTCCTTGCAGTGCTGCATGGCGAGTTCGAGCTCGTCTTCACGATCCCCGATTCCGGCCGCCCTGCGCTCGATGCTGAAGCCGCGCGGCTCGACTGGGCTCCCCTGGAGATCGGCATCACCGAGCCGGGACGCGGGCTCTTCGCCGGCGACCGGCCGATCGACGGGGCCCGCGTCAGGAACCTCTTCTCCGAGTGCCGGGGAGACATGGGCGCGTATGCAGCGGCTCTCCGGGAGATCGCGACATGAGAACGGCCTCCCCGCAAGCGCCCCTCCTCTTTCGTGCCCTGAAACCTCGCGCCGCGCGGGCGTTCCTCTCGGTGTTCGGCATCAGTGCCGCCGCATTGCTCGTCCTCATCCTTGTCGCCGCGCGAAGGAGTCTCGAGACCGGCGTCGTGGCCATGGCCGGCTCTCGAGACGTGGATCTTTGGATCGTCCCACGCGGTACGGATAACCTCATCCGGACCTCGGGATCTCTCCCCGCCCCCACGGCAAAAGCCGCCCGCGCCATCGCCGGTGTCGCCCGCGCCGACCCCGTTCTGCGCACGTTTCTCACCGTCGAGACTGGCGGACGGGAACCGAGGCGCTTGACGCTTCTCGCTCTCGGCGTCCGCGGCCCCGACGGTCTCGCCGGGCCGCCGGAGCTCATCGCGGGTCGTCGTCCCTCCGGACCCGTCGAAGTCGCCCTCGACCGCGCGGCAGCTTTCCGACTCGGGGTCCGCCTCGGCGATCCGGTCTTCGCCGCTGGCCGGCCCTCGGTCGTCGTCGGCCTGACGCGTCGCACGAATCTCCTCGCCACACAGCTCGTCTTCTTCGACCTGGCCGCAGTCGACGACCTTGCGCCGGTCTCTTTCGTCGCGGTCCGTCTTGCGCCGACGGCGGATGCCGCTTCCGTCGTCCGCCTGCTCGAGCGAGCGCTTCCCGGCACGGAGGCGCTCACGCGCGAGGACTTCGTCAAGGCGAGTCTGAAGGAGGCCACGTCCGGATTCCGGCCCCTCTTCATCCTCGTCTCGGGCCTCGGCCTCGCCGTCGCGACAGCGCTCGTCGCCCTCCTTTTGCAGGGTCTCGTGGAGGACCGTCGGCCCGACGTCGCGGTCCTTCTCACCATGGGCTCGCCGCCCGCGCCGCTCGCGGG
Organism: Thermoanaerobaculia bacterium; assembly: GCA_035455045.1. Taxonomy (GTDB): domain Bacteria; phylum Acidobacteriota; class Thermoanaerobaculia; order UBA5066; family UBA5066; genus Fen-183. The sequence continues at coordinate 1,699 of DATIFW010000063.1, forward strand.
GGCTCTCGTCCTGCACGCGGCGCTGCTCGCGGGGACCGGATCGGTGGCCGGGGCCGCCCTGGTCCCCCTTCTCGCCTTCGCACTCGACAGGCTGGTCCCGACCGTCGAGCTGTCGACCCGGGCCGCGGACGCTCTCGTGGTCCTCGTTCTCTTCACCATCGCCGGCGCCCTCGGCGGACTCGTCCCCCTCGCGCGCCTCCTTCACATCGAGCCCGTCGAGGCTTTTCGGCCATGAGCACCGTCCTCGAGCTCCGCGGCGTCTCGAAGACCCGGGGCGAAGGGCCGCGCGCGACACAGGCGCTCGAGCAGGTCTCGCTCGCGCTCGCCAAAGGCGAGCTCGTCCTCCTCGAGGGACCGAGCGGATCGGGGAAGACAACCCTGCTCTCGTTGGCCGCCGGCCTCCTGACGCCGGACGCCGGCGTCGTCCTCCTCCGGGGAATTCCGGTCAATGCCCGCGACCAGCGCGCCTGCCGAGTGCGGCGCCGGCGCGACATCGGCTTCGTCTTCCAGCGGCCGAGCCTCCTTGCAGGGCTTTCGATACGGGAGAACGTGCTGCTCGCCGCGACCCTCGCCGGTTTCTCGCGCGACGGAGCTTCGGCCGAGGCGACCCGACTTCTCGAGGACCTCGGTCTCTCGCGGCTCGCGGAGCGGCTTCCCGCCGAGCTGTCGGGAGGTGAGGAGCAGCGAGCCGCCGTCGCGCGAGCGCTCGTTCACCGGCCCGCAGTGGTTCTTGCCGACGAGCCGACGGGAAGCCTCGATGCCGCGGCGGGGCGGGCGGTGGCGGAAAGCCTCGCCACTCTCGCCCGCGCGCGTGGAGCGGCCGTTCTCGTGGCGACTCACGATGACCGTCTCGGTCGCTTCGCGTGCCGCCGCCTCAGACTCCTCGACGGACGCCTGCAACGGGAGAAGGCCGCATGACGCAGGTCTCACTCCGGGGCTCGAGGCTCTGCTACTCCTCGATCAACGAGGACTGGCGAACGGAGGCTGCCGCTCTGGCGTGCAGTGCGAGGAGCAATGTCCTCTGCGTGACGGGGAGCGGCGCTCGACCGCTCGACCTTCTCGCCCTCGGACCGGCGCGCGTTGTGGCGGTGGACGCCAATCCCGCCCAGAACGCACTCCTCATCCTGAAGGCCGCGGCACTGGGTCGGCTCCCCTTCGAAAAGTACGCGCGTTTCCTGGGCCTCGCACCGTCGCCGGCCCGCGAGCGCCTCGCCATGCTCGCAGCGCTCTCTCCGGCCCTCCCGCCCGAGGTCGCCGACTTCTGGAACAGTCAGCGCCGCGCCGTGGCAACCGGCGTTCTCTGGGCCGGGCGGTGGGAGCGCTATTTTCGGGTCACCGGGCAGGCCGCGCGTCTCCTCCGCCCGCTCGCGACGGCGCGTCTGTTTTCCTTTGAAGACATCGCTGCACAGCGGCGGTTCGTCGGCCTGCGCTGGGACTCGTCGTTCGGGCGCCTTCTGGCGCGACTCGTTCTCTCCCGCTTTGCCGGACGCCTGCTCCTCCGCGACCCGGCGTTCGCCGCACCACATTCACTCGATGGCGGCCGCTTCGTCTACGAGCGGATGACGGCTCACCTCGGACGAGTTCTCGCCAAGGAGAGCTTCATGGTGAACCTCGTCCTCCGCGGACACCTTCCCGCGAGTGACCTCCCGCCTCACCTGACGCCGTCGGGGGCTGCGGCGATCCGTCCGCGGCTCGACCGCCTCGAGGTTCTGACCACGGATGTCGTGGATCTGCTCGAGGACGCCGCACGGGTCGAAACGTTCGACGCCTTCTCTCTTTCCGACGTCCCGTCGTACCTCTCACAGGAGGGGTTCGAAAGGCTCCTCGACGGTGTCGCGCACCGCGCGTCCCCTGGCGCCCACTTCTGCATCCGTCTCTTTCTCGTCCGGCCCTCGTTTCCCGAACGGTTCGCCGCACGGCTCGTCCGCGATGGCGGCCTCGAGCACCGCCTCGCCCGGGAGGACCATGCTTTCGCCTACGACTTCATCGCGGGACGCGTCGCGGCCTGACGGGCCGCTCGCGGGTCTCGCGCTGGACGACTACTCCCCGTCGGAGAACGAGGAAGCCCTCGATCTCGAGCGTTCCTGCCTGCAGGGGGCCTCCTATCGCCTCGCGTTCCGCCGCGAGGAATTCCACCGCCGCGCCGAGAACTTCGCCGTTCACCGAATCGCCACGGCCCGCCTTGCAGGGCGCCTCGTCGCGGTTGGGGCCGCGGCGATCAAGGAAGCCGAGTACAGGGAGCGGCCGGTCCGCGCGGCATTCCTCTTCGATTTCCGCGTGCGCCCGGAATTGCGCGGCCTCGCGATCGGACGCACCCTGGCCGAGGCCCTGCTCGCGTGGGCGGCACCGCGGTCGGAACTCGCCTACACATACGCGATGGGCGACAACCCGGCCGCCGCGCGAGTCGGCCTTCTTCTCGGCTCGGACGCGGGCGGCTACTCGTACCTCGCCTATCCCTCTTTTCGCGAGAGGCCGTTTGCCGGCCGCCTGTCGTCCGCGTCGATGGCGGAGGTCCACGGTCACAAGCGCCGCGCGGCAGGCCCGTGGGACTTCTATGCGAACCCCCTCGCCGAGGGAAGGGCCGCCGGCCACGTCGGGTCGTGGCTTCTCGAAGGTCCGGACGGTCTCGCAGGGTGCTCGGCCTGGAGCAACCGGGGAATTCTCGAGGAGGTGGTCGTCTCACTCCCGCTCGGGCTACGCCTCGCCCGCCGCGCGGTAGCCGCGCTGCCGTCCGGCCGGCGTT
>DATIFW010000064.1:0-5308 GCA_035455045.1 Thermoanaerobaculia bacterium
ACCTCGTAGCATTCCTCGAGAAGATACCCGGCGAGGTCGCGAGCCGTCTGCTTCTTGTCCCACGGGCACTCGTTTCGGAGCCTTTCCATGAGCGCGACGAGAGCCCTGGCGGCATCCGAATCTTCCATGCGCGCAACCTCCCGGCGTTTACGTAAAATACGCTGACCCGAGGGGATTTATGTCCGAAAGCGAGAAACCGATCAAGGTCGTGGATCGCCGCCTTTTCACGGCCGACGGTGAGGTGCGCGCGGAGGCGCAGGCGGAGCTCGCGGCGCCCGATCCGGCGCCCGAGCCGGCGGCCGCGGCACCGGCTCCGGCGCCCGCCGAGGCGGCGCCGGTCACGAGCCCGGCGTTCCTTCGCCTCCTGGACATGCTCGCGCAGACGGCGGCTCTCTACATGGAAGGTTTTCCCGACCCGGCGACCGGACGCCGCCAGGCGGATCTCGCGGGAGCCCGGCAGATCGTCGACTCTCTCCTCGCGCTCCGGGAGAAGACGCGCGGGCGACTTTCCTTCGAGGAGTCCGACGCGCTCGAGGGGTTGCTGGGCGAGCTCCAGCTGGCCTTCACGCGGCTCGCGGGCGCGGCGAAGCCAAAGTCCCCCGTCCCGCCTCCCGCCGCGAGGCGCGGCTGAGGTCCTCCGGGACCTCTTCGTCGGCGGGGCGCCGTATGGCCCTGCATGGGCGTGCCGCCGCGTGTTTTCTCGTCCTGCTCACGTTCCTCTCCGCGGTTCCCGCGCGTTCCCAGGTCCTCATCGCGCCCGGTGAATCCAACCAGACGGCGTTTCGGAAGCTGGTCCGTGGACAGTGGTTCGGCTGGCTCGCGGCGCTGGAAGAGGGCGACAGCGCGCTCGCCCGCGCCAAGGTCGACGAAATCCTGAAGCACGCCCAGAAGATCGAGATCCGGCGCATGACCGATCTCGCGCTGTCCGCGACTCTTCTCGGACGCCGCGAGCTCGCGGCAGGCAAGAGGGAGATCGCTCGCGAGGCGTTCACCGCCGCCACACGCCTCGATCCGGACCTTCCCGAGCCCCGTTGGGCGCGCTTCTCGCTCGCAGTCTCGTCGCGCGCATGGGGCGATCTCGTCCCGGACCTGCTCGGGGCCCTTCGCGCGACGTTCGCCGACGGGGAGTCACGACGCGTCGTGCTGGTGCGCTTCATGCTGATTTTCCTGCTCACGGCGTGCGCCGCTGCTCTCGCTGCCATTCTCGTGCTCCTCGTCCGGCACGGGCCGCGCCTCGTGCACGACCTCAGGGAGTCGGCGGACGGAGTCCTCCACGGCCGTGCGACCGGCGTCGCGGTCGCCGCGTTCCTCGTCGCGCCCCTCCTCCTGTCGCTGGACGTTCTGTGGCTCGCCTTGTTTCTGTTCGTTCTCCTCTTCGGCTACGCGAGCCTGGAGCAGAAGATCGCGACCGCTCTCGCACTCGCCCTCTCCATGCTGCTGCTGCCGGTCCTGGACCGGGTCGGATACGACCTCGCCATCACGTCGTCGCCGATCCTGCGCGCGGCCGAGGCGCTGCGTGACTCCCGCTACGACCAGCGCGTTCTCGACAACCTCGAGGCGGCCAAGACCATCGTTCCCGACGACGTGGACATTCGCTTCGTTCTCGGGCGCCTCTACCAGGCGCTCGGACAGAACGACCGTGCGATCTCCGAGTACACCGAAGGCTCACGCATGGCCCCGGGCGACATCCGCTGCCTCGTCAATCGCGGCAACATCCGGTTCGTGGACGGTGATCTCGGCTCCGCCCAGGAGGATTACCAGGAGGCCCTGAAACGCGACGGACGCAGCATCGCGGCGCGGTACAACCTCGCCCTGCTCTATGCCGAGACGTTCCGCACGATCGAGGCCGCCGAGACCCTCCAGGAGGCGCGGGCGCTCGACGCGCACGCGGTCCAGACGTTTCAGGAGACTCCGACTCTCGTGAAGGTCGTCTCGATCGGCTTCACGCCCGACGAGGCGCGCAAGAAGATCGAGCGGATGGAGCGCGACAACCGGACGCGGCGCCTCCTCGGGCACTATCGGAAGTACCAGCTCGGCGACGGGCTCGGCCTCCCGCGCGTCACGCTGAAGCCCTTCTCGGTGGATGTCGGCGTGCCCCTGTTCTGGGCCGTTCTCCTTGCAATCGGCGCGGCCGTTTTTCTCGACCGGTCGCGCAAGGGTGGGCGCGGGTACGCGTCCGAATGTCAGAAGTGCGGCCGCTCGTTCTGCCGGCTCTGCAAGCCGCCCGGAGAGAGCGCCCTTCTGTGCTCGCAGTGCGTACACGTCTATCTCAAGAAGGACGGCGTGGCGATCGAGACGAAGCTCCAGAAGCTCGACGACGTCAGGCGGCGCCGGTCGCTCGAGGAGCGGATCCAGCTGATCCTGAACACCCTGCTCCCCGGCTCCGCCGCTTTCCTCGACTCGCGCCTCGCGGCGGCTGTGCTCGCGTTCGGGCTCTTCGCGTTCGGCCTTCTCGCCATCCTCCTTCGAAATGCGCTCGCGACGCTGCCGCGGCCGACTCTCACGGCCGGGACTCCCGGCGTCTTCTTCTGGATCGTGGTCGCGGTGGCCGGTTGGATCGTCGGGTTCGTCACCTCGACGCGCAGCAAGGCCTGACGGATGGCACTCGAAGGCACGCTCCGGGACTTTTCGCTGGCGGACATCCTCCAGCTCATCTCGCTTCAGCACAAGACCGGCCTCCTCACGGTCCGCGGCCCCGCCGACACCGTGACGCTCGGGTTCATGGACGGGATGCTCGTTTCGGCCGAGTCCTCGGCGCAGCGGCTCGATACGCGTCTCGGAACCGTCCTCGTCAAGACGCGGCGCCTTACCGCGGAAGCCCTCGCGCGGGCTCTCGAGTTGCAGGCCCAGACGCTGCAGCGACTCGGGTTCATCCTGCTGAAGAACGGGTTCTGCTCCGCGCAGGACCTGCGCGACGGGCTCGACATCCAGATCAAGCGGATCGCATACGGCCTTTTCCGCTGGACCGACGGCGACTACGTCTTCGAGCAGACCGAGCAGGTCGACTACGACGCGGAGTCGACGACGCCCATCGCCGTGGAGCGGCTCCTGATGGAAGGCGCACGCATGATCGACGAGTGGCCGATCGTCGAGAAGGTGGTCTGGTCGCTCGACATCGTGTACCAGAGGGTCCCCGTCGCGCAGCCCGTCATCCCCGCGGAGGACGAGGACGCCGTCGAGGACGTCGAGGACTCGACGCTCGCGCGCCGGGCCCGCGAAAAGAGACTCGACCCGATCCGTGTCTCGCGCGCCGAATGGTCCGTCTACGAGCTCGTGGACGGCAATCGAACCGTCGCGGAGATCAACGAGCTGGCTTTTCTGTCGGAGTTCGACGGATGCAAGGCGTGTTTCGACCTCGTGAGCCGCGGGCTCATCGAGGAATCGACTCCGCGCCCCGAGGAGCTCCCCAAAGAGGCGCTCATTGCCGACGTCCCCGTGCACGCGCGACCTGTCAAGAAGCCGCTCGACCTCGCGCTTCTCGCCGGCCTCGTTCTCGCGGTGCTCGCGCTGCTCGCGTTCAAAGTCCAGTCGAAGGACCCCTTCAACCTGCTCACGCTCCCTCAGCGGCGCGTGCCATTCGTGGACGGGTTCAAGAAGTCGCTCTCCCTTCTCAAGCTCCGAAGGGTCGCCGAAGGAGTCGACTCCTACACGCTGCTTTCCGGGCGGCTCCCGGAGAAGGTGGAGGCGCTCGTGGATTCGCACATCCTGGCTCCGGCCGACCTCAAAGATCCGTGGGGGGCCGCGTACCGGTACATCGTTCGGGACGAGAAGTTCTATCTGGTCGGGTTCGATCCTCTGGGCCGCACAGATCCCGACCTGTTGTTCTCGCGTTCCGTCGTCCTGCGGGACACCCGACGCGATGACATTCAACCTCCATCAAAGGAAATCATTATTGTAGAATGACTTATGTGATCTTCTTCGACGATGTAGGTGTGGCAAACATAGAACTTGACAATGGGACGCTAAGATTCTAGATTTGGGGTCGGACCCGTTGCCAGGGAGGGTCAGGAGGGACACCTGCAATGAGCAAGATCATCGGAATCGACCTCGGCACCACGAACAGCGTGGTCTCCGTCCTCGAGGGCGGAGCGGCCGAGGTCATCGCGAATTCGGAGGGGGGACGCACGACGCCTTCCGTCGTCGCCTATGCCAAGGGGGGCGAGCGCCTCGTCGGGCAGGTCGCCAAGCGCCAGGCGGTGACGAACCCCGAGAACACCGTGTACTCGATCAAGCGGTTCATGGGCCGCCGCTTCGACGAGGTCAACGACGAAATGAAGATGGTGCCCTACAAGGTCGTTCGCTCCGCGAACGGCGACGCACGCGTCTCCGTGGGCAGCAAGGAGCTCTCCCCGCCGGAAATCTCGGCGATGATCCTGACGAAGCTCAAGGAGGCCGCGGAGGCGTACCTCGGCGAGAAGGTCGACCGCGCCGTCATCACGGTGCCGGCCTATTTCAACGACGCGCAGCGCCAGGCCACGAAGGACGCGGGACAGATCGCCGGCCTCACGGTCGAGCGTCTCGTCAACGAGCCGACCGCCGCGGCGCTCGCGTACGGCCTCGACAAGAAGAAGAACGAAACGATCGCCGTCTACGACTTCGGCGGCGGCACGTTCGACATCTCGATCCTCGAGGTGGGGGAGGGAGTCGTCGAGGTCAAGTCGACGAACGGCGACACGCACCTCGGCGGCGACAACATGGACCAGAGAATCGTCGAGTGGCTCGAGGCCGAGTTCAAGAAGGACCAGGGGATCGACCTCTCGAAGGACCCGATGGCGGTGCAGCGCCTCAAGGAAGCCGCGGAGAAGGCCAAGATCGAGCTCTCGACGACCGTCGAGACCGACGTGAACCTCCCGTTCATCACGGCCGACGCCTCGGGGCCGAAGCATCTCAACATCAAGCTCACGCGCGCGAAGCTGGAATCGCTCGTCGACGATCTCCTCCAGCGCTCGGTCGGTCCGTGCCGGCAGGCGCTCAAGGACGCGGGGCTCGATTCTTCGAAGATCGACGAGGTCGTTCTCGTGGGCGGCCAGACGCGCATGCCGAAAATCCAGCAGCTCGTGAAGGACTTCTTCGGCAAGGAGCCGAACAAGTCCGTCAACCCGGACGAGGTCGTCGCGATCGGCGCGGCCCTGCAGGGCGGCGTCCTCGCGGGCGACGTGAAGGACCTGCTCCTTCTCGACGTCACGCCGCTTTCGCTGGGCGTCGAAACGCTCGGCGGCGTCATGACGAAGCTCATCGATCGCAACACGACGATTCCCACGAAGAAGGCCGAGACGTTCTCGACGGCCTCGGACGGGCAGACGTCCGT
>DATIFW010000065.1:0-7112 GCA_035455045.1 Thermoanaerobaculia bacterium
CCCACCGAATACGTCACCCCGTTGAACACGATCTGCCGCGAGAGGACCTTCGCGGCCGAGCGGTTCCACTGCTGGTACGCGAAGTCGAGACGCGCGTGTCGCCCGAGACGAAGGTAGCCGTCGACCTGGAGCGCGAACTTCTTCTCCGCGAGCCCGAGGTCGCTTTCGAGCGTGATCTCGGTTCCCGGCAGGGTCACGGTCCCGTATTGAACGGTCGTGTCGAAGGTCGGGTACAGCCCGCCGAGGTTCAAGCGGAACGTCTCGTCCATGCCGCGCTGGTGCCTGTAAAAGGCACTCGACCCGCTCTGCGCCGCGGCGCCGCGGGCGACGGCGAGGAGAGCGGCGGCGGCGGCGAACCACGCGAAGAGCCGGGCAGCGAAACGTGCGGGCATCTCGACTCCTTACTTTTCCCGACAGGGCGCCGGGAAACCTCTCGCCGAGTGTAAGGCCGCCGCTTTTCGCCGCCGTCTCGTGGACGGGTCCGGGCTCAGTCCACCCGGGCGTGCTTCTTCTCGGCGAGCGCGCGGACGGCCGATCCGGGGAGCGTGCCGCTTATCGAGACCGTCGACTTGTCGCGCGTGACCGAGAACTTCCGGATCATCGACACCGTCTCGGGAGACTTCTCCTGCGCCGCGAGGCGCCAGGCGGCGAGGACTCCGCGGAGCGCGTCCTCCATGAGACCGGCCGTCTCGTCGTCGCTCACGAGGCCCGTCGCGGCGAGCTTCAAAGCATCGCCCTTCGCGGTCGCCTGCAGGGCGAGGAGCGAGACGGACTTCATGGACGACACGACCGTGAGGGCGGCGTCCTCGTGCCCGGAGCGCGCCTTCACCTCGACGTCCTTGCCGTCGACCGTCCGGGACGCGTGCAACCCATTCGACCTCTCGCCCACCGGCAGGCGCGTCACGTCCACGAGCGCCCAGGCGGAGGCGCCGGAGTCGATGCGGCCGAGGTGCCGGCCCAGACCCGCGCCGGAGCGGAAGGCCGTTCCGCCCGCGCTCCTCTGCGCGAGAGCCGCGACGACGGAAGCTTCGTTGCCCGCGATGACCAGGTGCTCGCTCGCGAACGCGATCGCGCCCTGCTCGTGGCGCGAAGCGTGAGCGCCCTTCTCGGGCAGGAGGAAGTAGTCGCCCGCAGGCGTGGACTTGCGGATCGCGCCGCGCGCGGCGATCGCGGCCGAGAGCGCGGCGGGGTCGAATCGGCCCTCGAAGAGCACGAGGCCCCACCCCGCGCTTCCGCCGGCGCCCTTCGGCGAGCCGGCCGCGACGACCGTGTCGACGTCTTCCTTCGGGTTGAGGTGCGCTTCCGCGAGGAAGTGGGCGGCGTCGCCGTCGACGGTGAGATGGTCCGTGTCGGAGAAGACCCGGGCGGCGAGCGGGCTCGTCCTCAGGTCCGCGACGTGGATGACCCCGACGGAGGCCGCATCGGCCGGGACGAGCGCGAGCGCATCGTCGCCGCCCGTGGCGGCGGCCGGGAGCGCGAGGAGGGCGGCGAACGCGAGGGCGGACGGCAGAACGGCGAGTCGCTTCATGGTCAGAAGTCCTTTCTCCGGAATCTCAGGCACGCGAGGGCGAGGCAGACGGCGCCGAAGAGGCCCGTCGTGACGAAGGGCTGGAAGGTGAGGGCGTCGCGCATGCGCCGCGGTCCCTCGTCGCCCATGACGAGCGCGACGACGGCCGCGCCGAGCTGGGCCGTCTTCGGGAAGATCCAGTAGAGGGTCTGGACGAGCGTGGCCGCCCACTCGGCGGACAGCGCCGCGGCGATGCGGTCGTGATTCGCGAGGATCGCGGAGAGGAAGAACACCGCGAACGTCGCCATGATCGACACGGCCGTGGAGGACGTCAGCGTCCCGACGAGGAACGCGAACGCCATGAGCGCCGCGATCCCGAACAGGATGATGCCCGCCGCGAAGAAGAAGCGCGGGTGCACGAGGTGCGTCTTCCAGATGACGAGGAGCCACATCGCTCCGAGGAGGTAGACGACGTTCGAGGCCGAAAGGAGCATGCCCCCGGCGTAGCGCGAGAGGAGAAGGGGCACGCGCCCCACGGGGCGCGAGAGGTACAGGTCCACCGTGCCCTTCTCCATGAGGCGCGGCACGAGATGCGCCGTCGCGAAGATCGCGAGGAACGTCCCGACGACGTAGAGGAAGCCCGCGAATCCCGACTCGAAGCCGAGGACGAGCTTGTCGAGGTCCACGGACTGCCGGCCCATGTGGACGTTCTGGCCGAAGATCTTCGCGCCCGCGAGCGCGCCGTTCACGACGTCGAGATTCACGGCGACCGCAAAGAGCAGGATGAAGAGAGAGGAGAGCGCGAAATACGCGACGAGCGTCCACCGCGCGGCGGCTTCGCGGAAGACTTCTTCGATGTTCGCGGCGAGCGCTCGCATCGCTTCAGCCTCCAGCTTCTCGGCCTGGGATAGGGCGAAAGAAGATCTTCTTAGAAGGTGAAGAGGGGGACGCCGCGCGAGATGCCGCGCTGCCGATTCCCGCTGCCGAAACCCCACTCACCCTTCCAAGGAATCCGAAGAACATCATGACCCCTTCTCCGGCGAATCAGGCGCGCGCACCAAGTCCACAAAGACGTCTTCCAGGGTCGACTTCTCCGGCGTGAGCTCCGTCAGAAGCGCGCCGCGGGCGCGGGCGACGTCGATGAGGGCGTTGAGGTGCTGGGCGTCGCGGGCCAGGACGCGGAGATGGCCGTTGACCCGCTCCGCCCCGGCACCGAGCGCGCGAAAATCAGCGATCAGGTCCTCGGTCAGGGGATCCGCCATCAGCCTGTACCCCTTCGAAGAAATCTTCTCTTCTCTCTTCGTCAACTCCTCGATCGTCCCCATCGCGGCGACGCGCCCGTTGCGGAGGACCGCGACGCGGTCGCATGTCAGCTCGATCTCGGAGAGGAGGTGCGAGTTCAGGAGAATCGCCCGTCCTTTCGACGCCTCGGCTTTCAGCAGATCGCGGATCTCTCGCCGGCCCACGGGGTCGACGCCGTCCGTCGGCTCGTCGAGCAAAAGGACCTCCGGCTCGTGGACGAGTGCGGCGGCGAGACCGAGGCGCTGCGTCATGCCCTTGGAGAATTTCTTCACCTTCACGTCTATCCAGTCCGAGAGCTTCACGCGCGCGAGGAGTTCCGGAATCCGCGGCGCGAGCGCGCGCGGCGCGACGCCCGACATGCGCCCGAAGATGGACAGCGTCTGGCGCGCCGTGAGGTAGCCGGGAAAGCGGTGGCCCTCGGGCAGGTAGCCGACGCGGCGGCGGCTCTCCGGATCGGAAACCGGCTTTCCGAGGAGAGCCGCGCTCCCGGCCGTGGCGTGCGTCAGGCCGAGCAGGATCTTCACGGTCGTCGTCTTGCCCGCGCCGTTCGGTCCGAGGAGGCCGAACAGCTCTCCCGGCTGAACGGCGAAGTCGATGCCCGAGAGCGCTTTCACCTCGTGGCCGCCCAGTCCCGCGCGGTAATCCTTCCGGAGCTCCCGGACCTCGATCGCGGCAGTCACGTCGTCCCCACGCCCATTGATACGGTAACGCGCCCCGGGAGTTCCCGGAAACGGCCGGATCCCGCTCAAATCCCGGTGCTAGCATGGCCTCCCTCGGAGGACGCATGACTCCATCTCGGCGTGATTTCCTGAAGTGCTGTGCTTCAGGAGCCGCCGCGTGGGCGGCGCTGGGCCTCCTCCCGGGCGAATTCCTCGTCTCCCGGTCGGAGGCGGCGATTCTGCCGCCCGAGAAGCTCAAGGAGCTGGCCGCCTTCGCCCTCAAGCGCGCGAAGAGGGAAGGCGCGACGTACGCGGACGTGAGGATCAACCGCTACCGGAGCCAGGTCGTGATGCTGCGCTCGCAGACGGACCTCGCGACCAGGAAGTTCAATCACGTCCCGGCCGTCTCCGACTCCGAGACGTTCGGTTTCGGGATTCGAGTTCTTTCGGCCGGGGCCTGGGGGTTCTCGGCCTCGCATGCCGTCACGAAGGACGAGATCGCGCGCGCCGCCCGGGAGGCTGTCGGAATCGCGAAGGCGAACGCTCCGCTCCTCCGGGACCCTGTGCGCCTCGCGCCGGTTCCCGCCTACACGGATTCGTACACGACCCCGATCGCGAAGGACCCGTTCGCGGTCCCCATCGCCGAGAAGCTCGATCTCCTGCGCCGCGCGAGCGAGGAAGCGAAGAAGGTGCCCGGCGTCTTCTCGACGAACGGCTTCGTCGCCCAGCGCGCCGAGCACCGGTTCTTCGCCTCGACCGAGGGGAGCGTCCTCGCGCAGACGATCTTCCAGGTCTCCCCGGAGTTCTCGGCGACGGCCGTCGAGCGCGGGCGCAAGCAGAAGACGCGCACGCACCGCCCGAACGCCTCGACGGCCGGCTACGAGGTCGTGACGCGGGCGGACTTCGTCGGCCACGCGCGGCGCGTCGGCGAGGAGGTCGTGAACCACCTGAAGGCGCCGTCGGTCTCGCCCGGGAAGAAGGACCTCGTCCTCCTCCCGACGCACCTCGCCCTCACGATCCACGAGTCGATCGGCCACTCGACCGAGCTCGACCGCGCACTCGGCTTCGAGGCGAACTTCGCGGGGACGTCGTTTCTCACCACGGACAAGCTCGGGAGCTTCCGCGTCGGCTCGGACCTCGTGAGCTTCAACGGCGACCGCATCCGCAAGGAGAGCCTCTCGACGTGCGGTTGGGACGACGACGGCGTGAAGACGCGCCAGTTCCCGATCATCAGGAACGGCATCTTCGTGGGCTACCAGACGATCCGCGATCAGGCCCACCGCATCGGGCAGAAGGAGTCCATGGGTTGCTGCTACGCGGATTCCTACGCCTCGGTTCCCTTCCAGCGCATGCCGAACGTCTGGCTCGAGCCCGGGGTGGACGGCGCGACGCTCCAGGACCTCGTCTCGGGCGTCGACGACGGCGTTCTCATCGACGGACGCGGCTCGTACTCGATCGACCACCAGCGCTACAACTTCCAGTTCGGCGGCGACGCGTTCTGGGAGATCAAGGGCGGGAAGGTCGGCTCGATGATCGCGGACGTCGCCTATCAGAGCCGGACCCCGGACTTCTGGCGAGCGTGCGACCGCATCGCAGGCGAGGCCGCGTGGGAGAACGTGGGGCTGAACGCGGACGGCAAGGGCGAGCCGCAGCAGATCAACGCGATGAGCCACGGTTGCTCGCCTGCGCGGTTCCGGCAGATCAACGTCTTGAAGACGGATTAGGGCGATGAGCTGGACGAAGCAGGACGCGAAAAAGCTCTCCGACCAGATCCTCTCCTTCTCGAAGGCTCCCGAGTGCGAGGTCGCCCTTGCGGAGACCTCCCTCACGCACACGCGTTTCGCCGCGAACGAGATCACGACCTCGGGATCGACGCGCGACCTCTCGATCTCGATTACGAGCCGGGGCGAGGGAAAGAGCGGCCGCGTCCGCGCCAACGACCTGGACCCCGAATCGCTTCGGAAGGCCGTGGATCTGAGCGAGGAGCTCATGCGCTCGGCAACGCCGGATCCGGAGTCCGTCGAGGGGCTCGGGCCGCAGTCGTACCCGGAGATCCACTCGTTCCACCAGGCGACCGCGCGCGCGGGCGCTCTCGAGCACCGCCCGGCGGTGAAGGCCGCGCTCGACGAGGCGCGCGCTCGAAAGCTGACCGCGTCGGGCTTCTCGGAAGCGAGCCTGACGACTTCCGCGATCGCGAACAAGAAGGGAAACTTCGGCTTTCACGAGGGGACGAAGGCGTCGTACTCGACGACGATGCGCACGGCGGACGGCACCGGCTCCGGATGGGCCGGCTTCGAGTCGCCCCGCTTCGGAGACCTCAAGGCGACCGATCTCGCGGCGCGCGCGGCGAGGAAGGCGCTGGCCAGCGCCTCGCCGAAGGAGCTCCCTCCCGGCGCGTACACGGTCATCCTCGAGCCGCGCGCGGTGGCGGACCTCCTCGGAACGTTCTTCTTCTCTTCGATGTCCCGCCGGCAGGTCGACGAGGGGCGAAGCTTCTTGTCCAAGCCGGGCGGCGAAAACCGCATCGGCGAGACGGTCTTCGCGCCGAGCGTCACGCTGCGCTCTGACCCGTTCGACCCGAGGCTCGCGGGACGCCCGTGGGTCGAGGGGAGCCGGGGCGGATTCCTCGGCTTCGGAGGCTTCGGGGGCGGGGGCGACGCGGGTCTGCCTTCGCGCAAGACGACGTGGGTCGAGAAGGGGGTCGTCAAAGCCGTCCCCGTCGACCGCTACTGGGCCGCGAAGAACAAGCTCGACGCGCTGCCCTTCTCCGGCAGCGTCGTTCTCGAGGGCGGCGCGGGCACGGTCGACGAGCTCATCGCCGGAACGGAGCGGGGCCTCCTCGTGACGCACTTCTTCTATATCCGCTCCGTAAATCCCCAGACCGTCCAGCTCACGGGTCTCACGCGCGACGGCCTGTGGCTCGTCGAGAAGGGGAAGGTCGTCGGGCCGGTCCAGAACTTCCGGTTCAACGACAGCCCCGTGAACGTCCTCAAGAACGTCGAGGCGATGAGCGCGTCCGGTCCCGCCGGAAGCATGATCGCGCCGGCGATCCGCGTGCGCGACTTCAAGTTCACGTCCAAGAGCGACGCGGTCTAGGCGGGACGGCCCGGAGAGATCGGCGTGGCGGGCGAGATCGAGGCGATCCTCTCCGTGAAGGTTCCTCTGCGCCTCCTTGCATCGGGGGTGTCGGAAGGACCAGGGTCTTCGCCGATCCTCATCGGCCTGCACGGCTACGGGCAGGACGCCGATTCGCTCCTGCCCGTTCTCCTCGGAGTCGCACCGCCGGGATCCCTCGTGCTCTCGCTGGAGGGGCCCGAGTCGGCCTATCTCGAGGGAACGAACGCCTCTGTTCCGAAGCGGGGCTTTCACTGGGGCGTCTCGCCGCGCCCGGACGACAATCGCGCCGTCCACCGCGCCTGCGTCACCGAGGCGATCTCGTGGGCGGGCGCGCACGGGGGCGACCCGAACCGCGTACTTCTCCTCGGCTTCAGCCAGCCGTGCTCCTTCAACTACCGTCTCGCGCTCGCCCCGCCTCGAGGCGTTCCGTTTCGCGCGGTCGTGGGGATCTGCGGCGGAATACCCGGGGAATGGAAGGAGAACAATCCCGGCACGGCCGCTTCACGCGAAACGGACGTTCTTCACGT
>DATIFW010000066.1:0-10332 GCA_035455045.1 Thermoanaerobaculia bacterium
TGGAGAACCGCGACGACGCCGAGGCACGTCTTCCTGACGATTCGCGAAGGCGTTCACGGCACGCCCATGCCCGGCTGGAAGTCCTTCAGCGACGACGAGACCTGGGAGCTCGTCGCATACGTGATGTCTGCGTCTAAGTCCTGATTTCGCGCGCCGTTGACGAGGACGCCGACGCGTCAGGCTGCGACCCAGGCCTTCGCGTGGTCGAACTCGTCGTCGGCGAAGACCCTCACCGGGCACATGACGAGGAACCCGAGCACCTTCACCGCGTCGGGACGACGTTTTCCGGAAATCCGACGATGGCCTCAAGCATGACTGCCCTCCTTCTTTGCGGGTCCTTCCCCCCGAGCCTCCCGCCCCGCCGATGAACGGGAAACCCGTGCCCCCGTGAGCACCTCCGTACAGAGCCCGAACGAACAGACGACCTCACGGTAGGCGACGAGCCAGCCGGGCGGCATGAACTGTGCGAGACGAAGAGGACGGCATCCCCCGACGAGACGCGGGCTTCGGGAATGAACGGCCGTCCAAAGCCGGCTCAGCATGCGCGAAGGCAGGCTCTCGCCGAACGTCAAGCTCGCGAGGCAGAGCAGCCCGCCGGGAACGAGGACACGTGCCGCCTCGAGAAGCGCGGCACGGACCTCGTCCTCCCCGAGCAGATCGAGGACGTACGTCGACAGGAACCGGTCGCAGGTTGAGTCGGCGAGAGGGATGGCCGGTGCGCCCGACGTCAGGTGCACGCGTGCCCGGCCAGCCCACGGCTTCAGTCGAGCCTCGGCCAGGCGGACCATCGTTGGGCTGACGTCGAACCCGTCGTACGTGGCGCGCGCGGAGAGCCTCTCGCGCAGGAGACGCTCTGCGAGGCGGCCGGTGCCGCATCCGAGCTCCGCCACCGCGCTCGCGCTCTCGCAGAGAGCATCGTCGAGAAGAACGTCGATCGCCCGGTCTTCGTAGAACCGCTGGAGGTCCTGCTTGGAGCCGAAGGCGTCGTAGAACGCACGTGCCTCCTCGTGAGAAAGAACGTACGGTTTCTTCATCCCAACGCCGTCGAGGAATCGTGGCTCGCGCGCCGGGTCAAGCGGCGTGCTCGAGCCTGTGGAAGACGAGCGTGATCTCGTCCTTGCCTTTCCGGACTTGGAAACCGTTCGGGTCGGCTCCGTCCGGAAGAGGAAGGATCTTTTCGACGCTCTCGGTCGTCTCGACGTCGCTCCCGCCCTTCTTCACGTCCTTGCTGGATTCATAGTGGAAGCGGATGCGGTTCGCATTGACGTCGAGCTTGACGGAGTTCTCCTTGAGACCGGGGATCCCGAACGTCACGGTGACGTCCTTGCCCTGCTCCGCGATCTTCGTCGTGATTCCCGCGAGGTCCATTCGTTTCGAAAACCAATCCTTAAAGGAGCTGCTGAAGAGGGAGCGCTCGGAGCCTCCGAGGCCCTCCTCGAGCCGGCGGCGGGCCCGATCGATCTCCGCAAAGGGGTCGAAGCGCCGACGGAAGAAGTCGTCTCCGAAAAGCTCATCGAAGTCCTTGTCGACGAGCTTGCCCGTCCGCGCGATCTCCTCGTGCAGGCGGTGGTCCCAGCGGTCGAGGTCCTCTCCCCCCGCTCCCCCCGCGCGCGTGGCCGTCACTGCGGGTGGCCCTGACGCGGCCGCCCGGTGCACGACGATGTAGCCCGCCTCGGCCAGACACGCAATCCCAAGAAGCGCGGCAATTCCCCATGGAGCCCTGGTTCCCATCGGACCCTCCTTCGACGGACGGGAGGTGGACCCGAACGGCCCGTAGCCGACCGTCGCACAGCCGTGACCTTGCAACGCACGTACCGGCAGAAATGGCGCGGCTATCCGGGTTCACAACTTCAGGATAGGCACGAGTCGAAACTGGAAGCGTGTCGGAGGGTCAGATTGGCGCTCCGCGACGCTGCAGGAACCCATTGAGAACTAATATTTTGACCTCAAACGATTACACTTTCTTGAGCGGTGGCACGTCGCTTGAGTCCGGGTTCATCGCCGGCTCGCCCCGCGCCGGCCGCGGACCCATGGGGAACAGAAACGGAGGACTCAAGTGAAGAAGAGCGCAATCGTCACCATCGTCGCCTTCGCGACCTCCATCAGCGGGGCGCTGTCGCTCGAGGCAGCGTCTCCCGCCTCCCAGGCGAAGGTGCCGGCTACGGCGTCCGTGGCTCCCGCAAAGGCGGTCCACTCGAAAAAGAAGGTGCATGTCGCCCGGCACGTGAAAACGCACAAAACGGCGGTCCCCGCGTCGAATCCGGCGAAGTAACCCGGCGCGCCCATCGTCAGGGCTTGGAGCCGGCAACTCACCGCCTGGTCACAGGTGCGCGACCCTTCGGTCCGGGCGCGCGCTGATGGCGTGCGGACGCCGGCTTCTCGAGGAGGGCGGCGGCGACGGCTGCCAGAACTTCGGCCGCGGGGCGGACTCGCTCCGCGGGGATGCCGGCGAGGACGCGCTTGACGACCGCCTCGACGGTGCCCGGGGTCGGGACGTCTAGCTGCCGGCCTCGCGCCGTGAGCGCGAGCCGGACGCGCCGCCGGTCCTCCGGGTCGCGTGTCCTCCGGACGAGGCCCCGCCGCTCGAGCCTGTGGAGGATCCCCGTGAGCGTGCTCGGATGAAGCCGGAGGACGTTCGCCAGGGTGCCCGCAGAGATCCCGGGCCTGCGGCCCAGAACGCGCAGGGCGACGCGCTGCGGGCCGGTCAGGCCGATCGAGGCCTGCATGCGCTTCGAAAGGGACTGCAGCCCGTGGTCGAGCGCCCAGATGAGGCGCATGAAGTCGAGCACCTTGCCGAGGGGCTTCGCCGGTCCTTCTGCCGCATCCATCCCAGGAATCGTCGCATGGAATTAATTTGACCTCAAACAAAAAACGAGGGAGACTCCCGCCCCGAAAGGAGCTCCAATGTCAGAGCGTTTTCGTCCTCTCCTCCCCGGAGTGCTCGCCGCCGCCTGCCTGCTCGCGGCTGCCTGCTCCTCGAAACCACCGGCGCAGGTCGCGGTTCCTCCGACCCCGACGCCCACGGTCGTAAGCTTGGGGCCGACACCCGCGCCGACGCCGGTCCCGACGCCGGCCGCCGCGGAGGACACGCTTCCGACCTCCGTGGATGAGATCAACCGCCGCGGGTATCTCAAGGACGCCTTCTTCGATTTCGACCGGTCCGAGATCAGGACGTCCGAGCGCGACGCGCTCGCGGGCGATGCGACGTGGCTCCGGGCCCACCCCGGCATCCGCGTGCGGATCGAAGGCCATTGCGACGAGCGAGGGACCGCCGACTACAATATGGCGCTCGGAGAGCGCCGCGCGGCTGCGGTGCAGGAGTACCTCGCGAGCCTCGGTGTCGACGCATCACGCACTCATACGATCTCCTACGGTAAGGAGCGCCCCTTCGCGCTGGGCCACGACGAGGCCGCCTGGGCCCAGAACCGCCGAGGGCACTTCGTCGTGACGGCGCGCTGACGGTGGCGCCGGAGGAACAGGCGCCGCCGAGGCTCGCGGACGAGACGCGCTGGTACACGGAGCACACGGCGCTCCTGATCAGCACGCTCAAGTGGACGATCCTCGGCGCCGTTGCCGGCCTCTGTGTGGGCTTCGGGACGCGCGCGTTCCTGTGGTCGCTCACGGCGTCCGGGGCGTGGGTCAAGCGCGTGACGCCCGGAGGCGTTCACCCCGCGTGGCTTCTTCCGCTCGCGCTTCCGGTGTGCGTCTACCTGATCCGGACGTTCGCGCCGACGGCGCGCGGCCACGGGACCGAGGCCGTCATCGCGGCGATCCACCGCGAGTCCGGCCGGATCCCGTGGAAGGTCGCGCCCATCAAGCTCCTTGCGACCGTCGTGACGCTCGCGTTCGGCGGCTCGGTCGGAAAGGAGGGGCCCTGCGCCCAGATCGGGGCCTCGATCGCCAGCCTCTTCGCGGACATTCTGCGCCTGAAGGACGAGGACCGTCGCCGCCTCGTGATCTGCGGGATCGGCGGCGGCTTCGCGGCCGTGTTCGGGACGCCGATCTCCGGCGCCCTTTTCGGAATCGAGGTGCTCTACCTCGGGCGGATCGAGTACGCGGTCCTCTTCCCGTGCCTCGTCTCGGGCATCGTGGCGCACCTCGTCTGCGGCGTCCA
The DNA here is from genome assembly GCA_035455045.1 of Thermoanaerobaculia bacterium. Lineage (GTDB taxonomy): Bacteria > Acidobacteriota > Thermoanaerobaculia > UBA5066 > UBA5066 > Fen-183. The sequence continues at coordinate 4,115 of DATIFW010000066.1, forward strand.
GGCGCCGGTCCCGGTCCTCCGCGAGGGGCTCGGCGGGCTCGGTCGTTCCGAGCTCGTCGGCCTGTCTATCCTCTTCGGAGCCGTCTTCGGCATCGTCGCGCTCCTCCTGATCGAAGCGATGCGGGGGGTCGAGCGCGGCCTGCGGCGATTCGAGAATCACCCCTATCTCGTCGCCGCGGCCGGGGGCGTCTTTCTCGCGGCTTTCTACGCTCTCGTCGGCGACACGTACGCGGGGCTCGGGGTCCCGACGATCGAGAGCGCTCTCGCCGCCACGGGGACGATCGCGATCCTCGCGTTCCTGTGGAAGATTGTCGCGACGGCCGTCACGCTGGAGTCCGGCGGAAGCGGCGGGATCGTGACGCCCCTCTTCTTCATCGGGGCCACGAGCGGCGCGGCCCTCGCCCGGCTCCTGCACCTCCCGACGGGACTCTTCGCGGCCTTCGGCTTCGTGAGCGTCGTCGCCGGCGCCGCGAACACGCCGATCGCGGCGGCCGTCATGGGAATCGAGCTCCTGCCGCGGGACGACGGCGTCTACGCGGCGCTCGCCGCGGGGACGGCGTTCCTGCTGGTCGGGCACCGGAGCGTCTACGCGAGCCAGAAGATCGGCCTGTCGAAGTCGGCGGGCCTCGACGTGCGGATGGACGTCGCGATCGGCGATCTGACGCGGTCCGAGGTCCAGGTCAGGCCGGGAAGTCTCGTCGACAGGGTTCAGCGGGCCTCGAGCCGAGCCGCCGCCCGCCATCGGGACGAGCCGCCGGAGGAGTGACGCCTCACGGCGAGCCCGGGCTCTTCACGACCTTGAACAGAAGCGTCTTCGAAAGCTCGTCTCCGATGAAGAGGTCGACGCGATAAGCTCCGACGGGCCAGCCGTTTGCGGGTTTCGGGGCCTTGAAGGAACCCATGAACTCGCCTTTTCCCGAGATCGAGACGAACTTCTCGACCAGTTTCGTCTTCTCGCCGAGGCCCTCGGCAGCGTCGGCCCAGAAGATGGCCCTCACCTTGACGGGCCCGGTCGCGACGACGCGGTAAACCGCGTAGACCGCGGACGCCTCGGGTGAAAAGACAGTCTTCTCGTCCCGCGAGTACCTGTCCTCGGTCGTCATGGCGACCTTGAACCACGCGCCGGCGTGACCTGCGGCCTTCTCGTCGGCGCTCAGGGGCGCCGGGAGAACAAGTCCGGCGGCCACAGTCAGAAGGAGCAGCGATTCTCGCATTGTATTCTCCGCCTCCCTCGCCATACCCAATCTAGGCCGCATCCGCCTCGCCGACCAGTGTCCCTCTCACTCCTGCGAAACGGCCGACGCGAGGGGCAGGAACTGCAGCCGGTAGAGCACCTGCAGGTAACGTTTCGTCTCCTCGCGCTGGAGGTCCGTCACGAACTTCCAGAAGCCGTAGATGCGCGAGAGCGTCATGACGCGCTCGGCGTAGCGCTTCCAGGTGTACCGGGCCGCGACGCGCGCGAGCCCCCCGCCCGAGATCCGCTCCCAGATGGCGGGATCCTTCGCGCAACGCTCCAGAAAGCCCGCGATCGCCGCCGCCGCGCCGTCGCCGTCGTTCGGGTCGATGTGGAAGCCCGAGCGTTCGTGCTGAATGATCTCCGAAGGTCCGCCGTGCAGCGTCGCGAACGTCGGGAGCCCCGATGCCATCGCCTCGACGACCGTCAGCCCGAACGCCTCGAAGAGCGCAGGCTGGACGAAGACGCCCCGCCGGTCCGCGATCCAGCGGTAGAGCTCGCCGGCGAGGTTCCGTTCGAGGCGAATCCCGAGCCATCGCACGCAGTCGCCCAGGCCGTGCTCGTCGAAGAGCGCGTGCATCCGCTGGATCTGCGCACGCTCCTCGTGGTCGGCCGACGCGGCGGGATCGAGGCTGCCGCCGACGAAGAGGAGGTTCGCGGTTCGCCGCAGGGATTCCGAGCGCGCGTACCATTCCACGAGGCCCGTGACGTTCTTCACGCGGTCGAGCCGTGCCATCGTGAAGATGATCGGCTTGTCCTTGTCGGCGAGACGACCTCGGGCGGACGGGAGCGGATCGTCGCCGAGGACGAGCGCTTCGATCCGAGGCGTCAGGCTCGTGAGACGCCGCGCCGTCTCCGTGTAGGGAAAGTAGACGTCGGCGTCCGCGCCCGGCGACACGATGTTGAATTTCGGGTCGAAGACGTCGATCCCGTTCACGACGCGGAAGAGCCCGGGCATCGTGAACGACTGGTAGCTCTCGTACTGGCCGACCGTCTCCTCGGTGCCGGCGATCTCCTGGTACGTGCTCGTGATGATGAAGTCCGCGGCGTTCATCGTGATGAGGTCCGCGGTGTACTGGCACGAGAAGTGGTACTGGGGCTCGAGCTCCTTCCAGTGCATGGCCGAAAGGAGGTACTTCGTCTTCTCGAGGGCGTGGGCCACGTGGCACTGGGTCACGCCGAGCCGCCCCGAAAGGAGCGTCGCGACGAGGCCGCCGTCCGAGTAGTTGCCGATCACGAGGTCGGGCCGGCCGCCCAGTTCCGCGGGGGCCTCGCGCTCGACTTCCCGCGCGAAGCGCTCGAGGTAGGGCCACAGGTGAAAGCGCGAGATCCAGCGTGGCAGGATCTCGCCGCTCGGTTTTCGGAACGGGATGCGCAGGATGTGCGTCGACCGGCACCCCGCGACGCGTTCGAGGCGCTGCCCGCAGGTCGTTCCGCCGGCTTCCGGGAGAAGGCGCGTGACGATGAGGATCCGCGGCTCCACGGAGACGCCCTGGCCCGAGAGGCGGTCGCGCATCTCCCGCTCGAGGGCGCGAACCTGATCGAGGATGTAGACGACCTGCCCGCCCGTGTCCGGGAGGCCGAGCACCCCGTCCTGGCCGAAGTACCCGTGCGGCGAGACGACGAGAAGGCGCGAAATCATCGGGATCCGCGCGAGGAAGGTCTCGAGGGCGCCTGGAGACGGCGCTTCGAAGAGGTCGGCGAGGAGACCCATCGTCTCCGCGGTGCGCGCTGCCGTGTCGCCCCAGCCCGCCGCGAAACCCATCCGCGCGAACACGTCCTCGAAAGCCGCCCAGGGCGTGTCCTCGGCCAGCGCCTCGACCGCCCGGATCGCCTTGCGCAACGCCGCGCGCAGCGCTGCGGTCGTCGGGAACCTGCGCTGGAGAAGCAGCGTCTGCCCATCTATCGCGTGAAGCCCGAGGAACTCGTGAAGGGCCCCGCTGCCCTGCTCCGGGTTGCCGAACATCCGGCTCGCGAGCTGCCGGTTGAGGAACGAGACGCCCTGCCCGACGGAGCGCGGCTCGGTGAGCTTCGGGAAGTCCCGGCCGAACGGGCCGAAGTCGATCTCGAGAATCCCGTTCTCGCCGGACCCCGGGGAGACGAGTGATTCCTTGAACGCGAGGAAGTCCGCCACTGGGATCTCCTCCGGAACGAGCCGCTCCCTGTGGATGCGGACGTAGCTCCGTCGGCCGAGGGCCTCGCGGAGCCAGAAGAGAAACCAAGGGTCGCGGACCTCGGCCTCCTGAGCGGCGCGCACGAAGTCGGCGAGCGGCGTCGCCGCGAGATCGACTTTTTCGTACGTCCGCCGGACCTCCTCGAATCCCTGCCTGAGGTCCGTGTGGAGAAGACTGGAGCGCCCTTCGGAGACGTAGCGCTCGAGGAGCAGGAGCAGCGGTTCGCGGCGCTCGGCCGCGAAGGCGACGAGCTCGTCGATCACGGCCCGACCCCTTCCGCCACGAGGGAGGCGAACCCATAGTGACGGATCCCCTCCAGGATTCCGCCTGCAAACGTGGCGCGCGCGAAGTAGACCCGGTCGGAGCCCTCGAGGACCTTCAACTCGGGCTTGTGGTTCCCGACGACGACGCCGAGCGTGTCACCGAGAAGCATTTCGACGTCGTTGCCGGAGTCGCCGGCGACGAGGAACCGTTCGAGGGGGAGACCGAGGCGGTATGCGAGGTGCCGGATCGCGAGGCCCTTCGAGGCCCGCACGGGCAGGACGTCGAGGAACCGGTCCTGCGAGCGGACGAGGCGCGCGTGCAGAGAGCTCGCGCGCAGATGCGTCTGGAGGCGCTCGAGAGGCCAGACGCGGCCCGGGTCGATGTCGTAGCTCAGCTTGAACACTCCTTGTTTCATCGTGGGCTGGGGGGTCAGGCCCGGCAGGCCCTCGAGCGCCTCGACGAGGCTCGCGCGGCGCCAATGCGGGCGGATGTGGCGTTCCCACGCGAGGTCGCGCGCGAGGGACGGTCCGAAGTAGATCTCGGTGCCGACGGACGTCACGAGGAGGTCCGGGCGCGGCACGCCCCATTCGCCGAGGATGTCAAGCGCCATCCGGAGCGTCCGGCCCGTCGCGATTCCGAACGCGACGCGCGGCGCCTGCGAGCGGAGCCACTCGAGCAGCGCCAGGAGGCCCTCCTTCTCGCCGAGGAGCGTGTCGTCGACGTCGGTCACGAGCACGTACTCCGATGCGCTCAGGAGGGGCGGAAGCGTCGCGTTGCGTGCGGACGTCACGTGCCGGCGCAGGCGCTTGCGCTCGCGGTGGAGGACGCGCCGGAGGGCCCCCGCATATCGGGCGACGTGCGCGGGCCAGCCGTAGTGGTCGCGTACGCCCTTTGGCCCGTTCCGGGACCACTGCCGCCAGCGCCGTCCGTCCGACAGGGCGTCCTTCAGCGCCCCCGCGATCGCCTGCGTGTCGAGCGGGTCGAAAAGCAGCCCGTTCCGGCAGTTTGCGACGATGTCCCGCGGGCCGCCGTCGCGCGTTGCGACGACCGGAAGGCCGCTCGCGGCGGCCTCGATGAGCGTGAGGCCGAACGGCTCGTTGACGGCGGGGTTCACGAAGACGCCGCGGCGGCCCGTCGCGAGGCGGTAGAGGCCGGGGACGTCCTCGGGGCGGTGTTTCTTCGGGATCGCGACCTTTCCGTACAAATCGTACTTGTCGACGAGGTACAGGAGCTCGGAGTGCACCCTGCGCTCCTCGGGCTCGGACACCTTCAGGTCGTCGCGGTTGCCCGCGACGAGCACGAGATTCGCACGCTCGCGGAGGTCCGGGTCCGTGCCGTACGCCTCGACGAGGCGCGCGAGGTTCTTCTTCGGCGCCGGGCGGCAGAGCGCGAGGATCATCGGCTTCGTCGGCTCGCGGAGGAACCGGTCGATCCACTCGGAGCGCTCGGGCCCCGCCCCGGGCGAGGGGGGCGAGAAACGCGACGCGTCCACCCCCGGCGGGATCACGATCGCCCGGCGCGGGTGGAAGTTCTCATAGCCACCCCACTGCCTCTCGAGCTCCTCGTGCGTCGACGCGACGACGAGAGAAGCCTGCTCCAGCGTGTCCTCCTCGGCAGCGATGCGCCGCCGGAAGTTGAACTGCCGCTCGATCGCTGCCTCACGCCGGCCCGCCTCGAGGAGGCGGCTCCGCTTCACGCGGCCGAGCGAGTGGCCCGTGTGGACGAGCGGGATCTCGAGGATACGCGAGAGCTGCGTCCCGACGTATCCGGCGTCGGCGTAGTGGCTGTGGAGGACGTGGGGAAGCCCGACCGACTCGCCGAAGAGCGTCAGACACCGGTCCACGAGGTGGTCGAGGGACCCCCACAGGTGCTCCTTCCGCACGTAGCGGCGGGGTCCGAACGGGACTCGCAGAATCCGGGCGCGGGGCCCGACCTCTTCCTCGTTCTGCGCGTAGTCGGGCGAGACGCGGGGATCCTCGACGAGGCGCGTGAGGAGGTCGACGCGCTCGACGGCCGGGCTACGGCCGAGGGCGCGCGCGAGCTCGACGACGTACGTGACCTGGCCGCCGGTGTCCGCGTCGCGCCCGAGCTCGAGGTCGTGCCCGCGGACGAGCCCGTGCAGGCTGAGCATGAGGATCCGGAGCGGGCGCTCGTCGTGCTCGATCACGCGAGCCCCCAGCGCCGGCGAAACGGCTCGTAGAAGGAATCCGATTCGGGCCTGGCGCCAGGCACCGTGCAGATCGCCGCGCCCAGCCGGTTCGCCCGGCCGAGCGTCGTGGCGGCCGGCCAGCCGTGGAGGAGCCCGGCGAGGAAGACCGCCGAGAAGGCGTCCCCCGCGCCCACGGAATCCGCGGCGGGGCCGGGGAGCGGGTAGCCCGGCGCGACCCGCGCCGTCACCGCGCGCCCACGGCGCGTGAAGAGCACCGCTCCCGAGGCACCGCGCGTCACGACGACTCGTGAGCACGGGAACGTCGCGAGCAGGGCCTTCGCGCGCCCGCCTGTTCCGCCGCCCCGCAGGTGCAGCGCGGCCGCGAGCGTGCGGAGCT
>DATIFW010000067.1:0-12792 GCA_035455045.1 Thermoanaerobaculia bacterium
CCCTTCTCGTCCTGGCGCCGCCGGACCGCGCCGAAGCCGCCCGCGCCGCGGGGGCGGGCTACGTCTTCCCCCGAAGCGCGGCGCCCGCGGAGGTACTCGCCGAAGTCGGGCGGCTCCTCGCCCTTCTCGAGCGCGCAGCGCCGCGCGTCAAGGTCGAGGCGCCCATCTCGATCTGGCGCGACGGACACCCGACGGACGGGCGCGTCACCGACATCTCCTCGTCGGGGTTCTTCACCGCGACGAGCGAGCCCCAGCCGGTCGGCGCGCGCCTCGAGATCAGCTTCAAGCTCCCCCACGACAGGTCCGGCAAGACCGTGACGGGCGAAGTCATCGTCGTCAGGCGCACCGACGGTCCCGAGTCCGGCTTCGGCGCCCGCTTCTTCCGGCTGCCGCAGAACGCGAGCCAGCTCATCGACGACTACCTCGCGCCCCGCACGAAAGGCCGGAAGGCGTCCAGCTAGGAGGCCGTTTCTCGGGCGGTGAAGGGGGCACAGGGGGAAACACGACCGTGTTCCCCCATCACTCACAGCTGCTAAGCCCGCCTATCCCCGGTTAGGCCGCGCAGCAGTCTGCGGGCCCAGGTCCACCGACAGGTCGACGAGGCGGATGCCGACGCGTTCGGCGTAATCGTGGATCCGCGGCTCGCGGTAGAACTCGCCGAAGTAGACGGCGACGAGCCCCGCGTTCGCGACGAGCTTGAAGCAGTTCCAGCAGGGAGAGGCCGTCGTGTAGATCTCGCCTCCCTCGATGCGGACGCCGTTCATCGCGGCCTGGAGGATGGCGTTCGCCTCGGCGTGCACCGTCGCGATGCAGTGGCCCTCCTCCATGAGGCAGCCCACCTCGTCGCAGTGCGGGAGCCCGCGAAGCGAGCCGTTGTACCCCGTCGAGAGAAGCCGCTTGTCGCGCACGATCACCGCGCCGACGTGCTTGCGCGGACACGTGGCCCGGCTCGCGACCTCGCCGGCGATGTTCATGAAGTAGCGGTGCCAGTCGACCCGTTCCGTCATCGCGCTACCAGCCGACCGGCTTCCCCTTGTTCTGCTCGTCCAGCCACTTCTGGAGCGGGGCGAAGTAGTCGCGGATCGCGCTCGCGTCCATCTGCTTCTGTCCCGTCAGGGTCGCGAGGGCTTCGGGCCAGGGGCGGCTCGCACCCATCGACAGCATCGCGTTCAGACGGCCTCCGGCTTCCTTGTTCGCGTAGATCGAGCAGCGGTTCAAGGGTCCCTTGCATCCGGCGATCCCCGCCAGCGCGCGATGGAACTGGAACTGCAGGATGTCCGCCAGAAAGTAGCGCATGTAGGGGACGTTGCCGGCCACGTGGAACTTCGCGCCCGGGTCGAAATCGCCCTCGTTCCGCGTCACCGGCGGCGCGATACCCTGGTATTTCCTCCTGAGCTCCCACCAGGCCTCGTTGTATTTCTCCGGCGGAATCTCGCCCGAGAAGACCTTCCAGCGCCACTGGTCGATCACGAGCCCGAACGGCAGGAACGCGATCTTCTCGAGCGCCCGGTCGAGCAGCAGGCCGATGTCCTTCGACGTGTCCGGTGCCTTCTCCAGAAGGCCGAGCTTCACGAGGTATTCCGGCGTGACGGAGAGTGCGATCGTGTCCCCGACGGCCTCGTGGAAGCCGTCGTTGGCGCTCTCGCGGAAGAGGTACGGCTGCTCGTTGTACGCGCGCTGGTAGAAGTTGTGGCCGAGCTCGTGATGGATCGTGCTGAAGTCCTCGGCCGTGATGTCGATGCACATTTTGATGCGCAGGTCGTTCGCGTAGTCGAGGTCCCACGCGCTCGCGTGACAGACGACCTCGCGGTCCCGGGGCTTCAGAAACAGCGACCTCTTCCAGAACGTCTCGGGCAGGGGCGCGAAGCCGAGGGAGGTGAAGAAGCCCTCGCCGTACTTCACCATCTGCTGGTCGGTCGTCTTGCGGCTCTTCAGGATCTGCGTCAGGTCGTATCCGGGATCCGCGCCGGCCGGCGCGACGAGCGGGTAGATGTTCCCCCACTCCTGCGCCCACATGTTGCCGAGGAGATGCGCGGGGATAGGGCCGCTCGCGGGCACGCGGTCGCCGTATTTCTCGCGCAGCTTCGTACGCACGTAGGCATGGAGCGAGAGGTAGAGCGGCCTCACCTGCTCCCAGAGGCGGTCCAGCTCCGCCGCGAAGGCGTCCGGCGGCATGTCGTACTTGGAGCGCCACATCGCGCCGGTGTCGGCAAAGCCCAGCTCCCGGGCGCCCTTGTTCGCGAGCGCGACGTACGTGACGAAGTCCTTTCGCATGGGGCGCGAGATGGCGTGCCATCCCGCCCAGGCGTCCAGGAGCTCGTCGTAGTTGCGGTTGTTCGCCAGGATCTTCGAGAGGTCGCCGAGATCGCGGCACGCCTCCTTCCCGTCTTTCCCCGGCCGGCAGTCCTTCCCCTTGCCGTACAGGCCCTCCATGGACGAGACGATGCGCGTCAGCTGCTCGCTCTCCGTCGGGTCCGAGGGCGTCGCGAGCGTGAGGCCGTTTTTCAACAGACGCATCTTGCGGGCGACCGCCTCCGGCAGCGCGAGCTTGTCGAACCGCACGGATTGCTTCGCGAGCTCCACGGCCGCGTTGATCGCGCGCTCGTCGGCCTTCGCCGCCAGGAGCTCGGTGTCCTCGGTGATGAAGTTGACCTTCACCCAGTCGGCGCGGCCCGCCTCCACGGAAAGTTGCAGCAGACGCCGCTCGGCGTTCGTCAGGAACGCCTCCGCTTCGGCGGGGGTCGGAGGCGACGCCGGCTGGCCCGCGGCGGGAAAAGCGACGGACGCGAGGAGGAGGGCAACCGTGCGGAAAGGCTTCATGAGCCCATCGTAGCAAGCCCTCTCCGCGACTCAGTAAGATCCGGCGGATGGACGAACGCCGCGTCGTCGTGACGGGTCTCGGAGCCGTGACGTCCCTCGGGAACGACCTCGCGTCGACCTGGGACGGGCTCGTCGCCGGCCGGTGCGGCATCGGCCCCATCACGCTCTTCGACGCGTCCGCCTTTCGCACGCACCTCGCGGCCGAGATCAAGGAGCTGCCAGGAGGCTTCGACCCGGCCCTGAGACGCCGTCTTTCGCGCACGGACGTCATCGGTCTCACGGCGGCGACCGAGGCCCTCGCCGACGCCGGCCTCGATCTCGATCGTGAGGATCCGTCGCGCATCGGCGTCGTCCTCGGCGCGGGCGTGTCCGGGCTCCTCGACAGCGAGAACTACTTCCGCGACCTCCTCGCGAAGGGGCCTCGCCGGGCGCGTCCCACGCAGGTCCTCAACCACCCGCCCGACCAGACGACCGACCGCATCGCCGAGCGCTGGGGCCTCCTCGGCCCGCGCTCGACGATCACGACCGCGTGCTCGTCCTCGGCCACGGCGCTCGGCTACGCCGCAGACCTCATCCGCCACGGCTTCTGCGACGTCGTCGTCACCGGCGGCGCCGATACGTTCGCGAGGCTCACGCACGGCGGCTTCAACGCGCTCCGCTCGGTCGACCCCGAGCCCTGCCGCCCGTTCGACCTGCGCCGCAAGGGGCTCTCGATCGGGGAGGCGGCGGGCCTACTGGTCTTCGAGGAGGAAGGCCGCGCACGCCGCCGCGGAGCGCGAATCCGCTCCCGCTTCCTCGGCTACGGCGTCACCTCCGACGCGCACCACATGACGCAGCCCGAGCCCTCCGGCGAGGCGGGGGCGCGGACGATGAGCGCCTGCCTCCTGGCCTCTTCTCTGAACCCGGGAGACGTCGATTACGTGAACGCCCACGGGACGGCCACGCCGCAGAACGATTCGGCCGAGACGGCGTCGATCAAGCGGGCGCTCGGGGCGCGCGCGTGGGAGATCCCCGTCTCGTCGATCAAGTCGATGCTCGGGCACTGCCTGTGCTCGGCGGGCGCCATCGAGGCGGTCGCGACCGTCCGCACGATCGAGACCGGCCTCGTGCCACCCACCATCCACTGGGAAGAGCCGGACCCCGAGTGCGACCTCGACATCGTCCCGAACACGGCCCGGGAAGCGCGCGTCAGGATCGCGCTCTCGAACTCGTTCGCGTTCGGCGGGAATTCGACCGTAGTCGCGTTCGGGCAGTTCGCGGGGCGGCCGTAGGTCTTACTTCTCGGCGGCCTTCACGATCTCGTCCGCCGTCATCGGACCGACCGCGAACGTGTCGCTGTGCGTGCCCATGAACTGCCGAAACTCGAACGCAGCCTTGAGGCCCGTCGCGAGCCCCTTCTGCTTCGCGATCGCCTCCGTCTTCTTCTCGACCTCCGCCTGCTTCGCGGGCTCCAGCTCGGGCGTGATCGCGACGAAGTCCCAGCTCGCACCGTCCTGATGCACGTACCACTGCGTGGCCGGACCCCCGGCCTCCTTCGTGGCCGCCTCCTGCCGCGCCATCCACTTCAGGAACTCGACGTGCTTCCCGGCCGACACCTGATACAGCGACACGATGTTCCGTCCCGGCTTTTTCTCCTGGGCGACGGCCGTCGAAGACCAGCCGGACATGACGAGAAGACAAACGACGATCGAGAGACTTGAGAGCACACGCTTCATGGAAATCCTCCTTCCGCTTTCGCGGGACGCTTCAGATCGGGGACGATGTCCTGCCGGAACCCCTCTGTCAACGGCGAAGAACGTCGGATCGAGGAGTGATGGCGGGACCGGGAAGGCCGCGGGGCCGTGTACGATCCCGTAAATGCGCGCGCCCGTCATCACCGGAGAGTCCGCGGTCACCGCGCTCGGCCGGACGCTCGCCGAGACGCGCGCCGCGCTCGCCGCCGGGCGCTCCGCCGTGGGGCCGGTCGAGGACGACGGCGCGCCTCCCGCCGCCGACCGCTCTCCCGCGGCGCGCATCGGCCCGTTCACGACGGAGCCGGAGCTGCCGAAGAGCAAGGCGCGACGCCTCGATCGGGGCAGCCAGTACGCGGTCGTGGCCGTGAGGCAGGTGCTGGCCGACGCTCTCTACACGGTCGCGGGACGCGAGGAGCGGACCGGCATTCTCCTCGGCACCGGCTCGGCCGGCGTCGGTCCCCTCGTCGAGTTCGAACGGCAGATGGCCGTCGAATCGCCGGACGCAGCGTCACCGTTCCTCTTTCCGAACACGGTCGCGAACGCGCCGGCCTCCCAGGCCGCGATCGAAGTCGGCATCAAGGGGCCGGACGTGACGATCACCCAGAAGGACCCGGCCGCGTTGAACGCGCTGTTCTACGCCCGGATGCTTCTCGCGGACGGGCGAGCCGACGCTCTCCTCGTGGGCGCGGCCGACGAGTGGAACCTCGTCTATCACCGCGCGTACGAGCGCGTGCACGCCACGCGCACCCCGCGGCGCCCCGGGTTCGTCCTCGGCGAGGGCGCCGCCGTGGTCCTCGTCGAGGACGAAAGAGCGGCCCGGGCGCGGGGAGCGCGGATCGACGCGCGGATCGCGGGCCTCTCGTCGCGGGGCGCCGCCCTCTCCCCCCATAAGCGGCGCGCCGATCCGGCGATCCTCGCCGCCGCGATCCGGGACGCCCTCGACGAGGCCGGCCTCGCTCCTTCCGGGATCGGCCTCGTCCATCTCTCGCGGAACGGATCGCCCTTCACGGACGAAGCCGAGAGCGCCGCGCTCGCGGACGTCTTCGGCGCGGCGCCTCCGCGCCTTTCGGCCGTGAAGGACAGCCTCGGGGAGAACCCCGCGATCGGCGCGGTCCAGGTCGCCCTCGCGGCGGCCGAGCTGCGGGCCGAGCCCTCACTCGGCGCGATTCTGATCGACGCCTTCGGGGCCGGCGGCAACGTCCTCGCGGCGGTCCTCACGGCGCCATGACGACGCGCGCGTTCACGACCTCCTTCGAAGTCCGTTTCCCCGAGGTGGACTCGTACGGGGTCGTCTGGCACGGCCACTACGTGCTGTATTTCGAGGTGGCGCGCAACGCGCTCTGCGCGGCGTTCGGGCTCACGCCCGCGGACGCCCTCGCCCACGGCTACAAGGTGCCGATCACGAGGGTCGAGCTGAATCTCAAGAGGTCCGCGAAGCTGGACGACCGGCTGGAGGTCGCCGCCGTCCTCGCGCCCGCCGAGACGGCGAAGCTCGCGATGGCGTACGAGATCCGCCGCCTGCCCGAGCGCACGCTGCTCGCGACCGGCGCGACGGAGCAGGTGATCCTGAATCCCCAGGGGGAGCTCCTGCTGACGCTCCCGGCGCCCGTGAAGACTCTCGTCGAGCGTGTGCTCGCGTTTCAGCGCGGCGAGGCGGGCGAGAACCCGGCCAAGATCCTCCTGATGCGCTGAGGCTCAGCGCCCCTTGGGGAACGTCGCGACCGCGCGCGTCGGCTCGCCGGGCGACGAGGACAGCGTCAGCGTCCCCCCGTGCGCGCGCACGATCCGGTCGGCGATCGGAAGACCGAGGCCGGTGCCCGCGGGTTTCGTCGAGACGAAGAGCTTGAAGACGTCGGCCGTCTTCGCGGGCGGGATGCCCGGTCCGTGGTCGGCGATCGTGAGGCGCCAGACGCTTCCGGCGTCCTCGACGCGCACCTCCACGTCTCGCGCCGCCGCCCCTTCCGCCTCCACGGCATCGAGCGCGTTGCCGACCAGGTTCAGGACCACCTGGCGCACGCGCGCGGGATCGAGGAGCGCGGGAGCGCCTCCCGCCCGCGGCGAGAACGTCAGGCGGATGTGGCGGCGAGAGGCCTCGGGTTCCAGGAACGAGACCGCCTCGCGTGCGGCCTCGTTCAAGTCGGCGGGAACGGGGCTCAGCGGCGACGGGCGCGCGTACGAGAGAAAGTCCGTGAGCAGCCTCGCGAGACGGCTCGTCTCGACGCGCGCGGCCTGAGCGAGCTCCGCTGCCGACGCCGCGTGCGCACCTTCTCTCGGGACTGCGGCCGGATGCACGAGCTTCTCCTCGAGAAGCTCGAGATTGAGGCCCATCGCGTTCAGGGGATTCCGGATCTCGTGAGCGAGGCCGGCCGCGACCTCTCCGAGCTCGGCGCGGCGCTCCGCTTCGATGCGCGCCTCCTCCACGCGCCGCGTGCGCCGATGGAGGAGGATCACCGCCGCGGACGCCGCGAGAATCCCCAGAAACGACACGACGGCCGCCGCGGCCGTCTTGAGGTAGAGCTCGCGGCGGAGCTTCTCGACGCGCTGGGCCAGAACGCGGCGCGAGACGCCGAAGCGCAGCACGGCGAAGTCGCCGACGGGCACCTCCATGTCGTAGGGATCGTTCTCGGGCGCCTCGAGACTGTAGCTGCGCGCGATCGTCCCGGGCTCGGACGGCTTCACGTCGAGGACCCTCGGCCCCTCGGCGCCCTCCTGGCCTTTTCGGTCGGGCACCGTGAGAGTGCCGCGATACGAATAGAGGACTTCCTTCTTCGCGCTGTCGAGAACCTCGACCTCCGTGAGGATCTGGCGCTCCGAGAGCCCCGTCGTGACGAGCCGGTCGATCTCGGTCTGCTTGAGCTTCAGGACGAACGGGTCGCCGGACGAGCGCTCGGCGATGCCGCGCGCGAGCCGCTCCGCGTCGAGCTTCGTGTGGAGAATCGCGTCGTTGACCACGTCCCTCGAAAGGGACTTGAAGAGGAGGTGCCCGAAGAGCACGACGGCCCCCGCCGTCAGGAAGCCGAGAACCGCGAGGACGAGGGTCAGAGCGCGCCGGAAGGCCCGGGTGTCGAGATCGGACACTTCGTCAGTCTAACGAGTGTGACTAATCCCCGCGCTTCAAGTAGCGGAAGTGCTCCCGGTGGGCTTACCTTGACGACGGGGCCCCAACCCCGTCGTCCCCCCCGGACCCCCCGCGCCGAAGCGTGACTAATCTCCTCTCTTCAAGTAACGGAAGTCCTTGATGTCGTACTCCTTCATCTTCGCGATGAGGCTGCCCCGCGAGATGTTCAACAGCCGCGCGCCGAGCGACTGGTTTCCGCGCACCTTGCGCATGACGCGCTCGATGACCTGGCGCTCGACTTTCTCGACGATCTCCTTGAGGTCGTCGCTTTCCTTGAGCGCGAGCTCGACGTGCTCGCCCGAGAACTTCTGGTCGAGATCGGCCAGCGTGATGGCGCCGGGCCCGACCTGCGCCGCGAGACGCCGCACCTCGTTCTCGAGCTCGCGCACGTTGCCGGGATACTGATAGTTGAGGAGCGCGTTCATCGCCTCGACGTCGAAATGCTCGGCCACCGGGCCGCCGTGTCGCGCCGCGAGCGCGTCGAGGAGAGCCGGAATGTCTTCCTTTCGATCCTTGAGCGGCGGCAGCCGCAGCGTGAGCGCCGAGAGGCGGAAGTAGAGGTCGTCGCGGAAGGCGCCGTCCTCGACGGCTCGCGTGAGGGGACGCGAGGTCGTGCCGATCACGCGCACGTCGACGGGCACCGTCCGTCCGCCCGGCGCCGTCACCTCGCGAGCCTCGAGCAGGCGGAAGAGCAGCGCCTGCGTCGGAGAGGGCAGATCGCCCACCTCCTCGACGAGGAGAGTGCCCCCGTCCGCCTCGAAGAGCCGGCCCACCCGGCGCCGGCGGTCGCCCGCGGCAGGGGCGCCGACCAGATCCTCCTCGAGCGCCTGCGGACTCGCGGCCGTGGCCGAGACGCGCACGAGCGGGCGTGAGCGCCGAGGCGAGAGAGCGTGGAGCGTTTCGGCCACGAGCGTCTTTCCGCTGCCCACGTCCCCCACGAGAAGAATCGGCGCGCGCGCCGCGGCGACGCGCGACAGGGACGCCTTCAGATTCGACAGCGCCAGAGAGCCGCCCACGAGGAGCGCGAGCGGATCCTCCAGCTGGACGGCGAGGGGAGCAGGCGGCGGCGAGGCGCCGCGCTCGCCGAAGGCCGCCTCGCTGCGTTCACCGTGTACGAAGCCGACGGCGGCCGCCGCATGTGCGATGAAATCGAGGAGCGCCGGATCGGTCACGGTCTCGGCGGGAACGAGGAGAAGTCCGACGCTCTCGCCTGCAGGCCGCGGAACGGGGAATGCCCTGAGCCGCGCCCCCGATTCGGAGACCTCCCAGGGCGCGGTTTTCTCGCGCGCTTCCGCGAGGCTTCGGGCCGAGAGGCGCGGAAGCGTCCCCTTCCACAGCGCCGCGATCGCCTCGCCCTCGTTCGGAGGAAGCAGGGATACGAACGCGAGGCTGTGCACGGGGGTCACCGACGCGATGTAGGCCGTGACTTCCTGAAGCAGCTCTTCGAAGGGGACCGGCCGATGAAGCCGCTTGAAGAGTCCCGGCCAGGGATCTCTCGTGGACCCCTCCTCCTCCCGGTGAAGCGCCTCGACCGGGGCTGCGGCGACCCGCCCGGCCGGAACCGCCGTCGGACGTGTCGCGACAGCGGCCTGCGCGTTGGCCGGTGAAAGAGCGGGGGCCGGCGCGAGAGGCGCGAGCGCCGCCGCCGCGAGTGAAAGAGCGTCGCGCCCGCGAGGCGGCGGTGCCGCGATCCGGTTGGGATTCGGGGCCGGGCCGTTCAGCAGCGTGATCGTGGCTTCCCCGATGGCGATCCGGTCTCCCGCGGCGAGAGCGGCGGTCTTGACGACGGAGCCGTTCAAAGTCACGTCGGAGCCGGGCGCGCTCCCGAGCACCTCGAGGCGAAGCTCCTCTCCGGCCACGGAGATCCGTGCGTGCCGGCCGAGTACGCCGCGGGCGCGCACAACGAGATCATTGCCCGTCGAAGCGCCAATGTGGATGACATCCCGATGGACCTTGCGAACTTCCGATTCGCCGCCCGTTTTGCGGACTTCGAAGCTCAACATGAAACGGATCCTCCGCCTGTGGGAGAGAGTTTCCTGTACAGACACAAGCCTACCACGCCTGAGGGGGTGTCCGCCCGCCGTCAACACAAATTGAACGACGGCGGCCCTCCGCGGGGCGGATAGAATCCAAGAGGAGGGTTGGTCGCCGAACATGACGGTTTCCCCGCTCGACGGGCCGCCCTTCCGGGGCCGCCACGCCACGGCGCTGACGCGCATCGTCGGCACAGTCCGCTCGGTCCTCGACCCGGATTCGGTCGAGATGGAGTATCTCTTCGAGCCTTCAGGCCAGCGTTTTCGCTGGCGGGCCCTGCGCAGCCGCGTGTTCACCGCCGGCACCGTGCGGGTGGCCCGCCGCCACCCGGCGCCGCCGGAGTCTCTGGCCGTGGAGTTTCAGCTGGTGGGCCTTCTCCGAGGGACGCTCAGGCTCCTGCGCGGGCCGCGGAGGCCGTGGACCGAGCCGGAAGTTCTGCGATTTCAGGTCTTTCGGCCGCTCCTCGCCCAGCTCCTCGAGAGCGCGGCAGCCGCCGAGATCCACGCGGCGGCGCGGCGCCGGCTGGAGAGCGCGGCCGAGGCTGCGTCCACGCCGATCCTTCTCGTCCGGCCCTCCGGCTCGATCCTTTACGCGAACGGCGCCGCCGCGGCATTCCTTTCGGCCCGCAGCCCGCTCGTCGTCTTCCCGAGAGACGGCCGCGAGACCTCGCTCGCGAGCTGGATCGCGCGCCTCGGGGCGAGCGCCGCCGCCGGCGAAAAGTGGTGCGCCGTCCTCGCCGACGGCCGCGCCCTCGAGGCCTCGGTCGCACGCTTCGCCGACGAGGAGGATGACGACGTCGCCGTCCTGACGCTGAAGGTGCAGTCGGCGCTTTCCCTCGAGGACGTGCGCGAGAGGCTCGCGACGCGCGGCGTCTCCGGGCGCGAGGCAGACGTCGTGGGCGCCGTCCTCGAAGGGCTTCGCAACGCCGAGATCGCGCGCCGCCTCTTCATCACCGAGTGGACCGTCAAGGATCACCTCAAGCACGTCTTTTCGAAGCTCGGGGTCGGGTCGCGGTCGGGTCTTCTGAAGGCTCTCGATGCGGCGCCCCGATCGGCCGCAAAACCCCAGCCGGTTGAGTCTCCGGGCCGGCGACACCTCAAAATGTAGTGGTGGGGCCCGGTGGCTCGTGGTAGCGTGACGAGCCGAAAAAGCACCACCACCCCCGTGAAAAGGCGCTGATGTTCCGACTGAGAAGACTCGAGATCCAGGGGTTCAAGTCCTTCGTGGACAAGACCTCCCTCACCCTTCCGTCGCGCATCACGGCGATCGTCGGCCCGAACGGCTCCGGCAAGTCCAACATCTGCGACGCCGTGCAGTGGGTGCTCGGCGAGCAGTCGGCTAAGAGCCTGCGCGGAACGACGATGGAGGACGTCATCTTCAACGGCGCCGCGCGCCGGCGGCCGCTCGGGATGGCCGAGGTGGTGCTCACGCTCGAGTCGCGCAGCGGCGAACACTGGGCCGAGACGGGAGGCGAGGTCGTCATCACGCGGCGCGTCACGCGCGACGGCGAGAGCGACTACATCCTCAACGGGAAGAGGTCGCGCCTCAAGGACGTGCAGGAGATCCTCCTCGGCACGGGCCTCGGCGTGCGCGCGTATTCGATCATCGAGCAGCAGAAGATCGACCTGATCCTCTCGACGAAGCCGCAGGATCGCCGCCGGCTCATCGAGGAGGCGGCCGGCGTCTCGAAGTACAAGATCCGCAAACGCCAGGCCGAGGTGAAGCTCGAGGAAACCCGCGGAAACCTGCTGCGCCTCACGGACATCGTCTCGGAGATCGAGCGCACGTGCGCCTCGTTGAAGCGGCAGGCCTCGCGCGCTGCGCGCTGGAAAGAGCAGGCCGACCTTCTCACGCGGCAGAAGAAGAGGCTCGCGCGGCTGCGCGCCGACCGTCTCGAGGCCGGCTTCGGCGGAGGCCAGGCGGCCCTCGAGAAGGCGACGGACGCCGAGGCCGTGTCTCTCGCGGACCTGGCCCGGCTCGAGGCGGAGGTCATGGAGGCCCGACGCGTTGCCGACGAGGACGACCGCTCCATCCGCGAGGCGGGCGACGCCCTCGCGCGGGCGCGGGAAGCCCTCCTCGCGGCCGAGGCCGCCGTCACAGCGGCCGAGCGCGAGGCCGAGGAAGCCGCCGCGCGCCAGGAGCTGCTCGAGGCTCAGCGCCTGGAATCGGAATCCGACCACAGCCGGTTCGTCGAGGAGGCCGGGCGCACCATGAAAGCCCGGGACGAGGCAGAAGACGCTTTCGCCGAGGCCGCGAAGGTCGCCGCCGCGGCCGGGCACGCGCTCGCCGAGGTTTCGGACCGCGAAACCGACGTGACGTCGCGCCGCGAGAGCTCGCGGCGCGACCTCCTCTCGGCCGGGGCGCGCTCGGCAGAGGCCACGAACCGCGAGCGCGACGCCGCCCTGCTCGTCGACCGACTCGGCTTCGCGCTCGCGAAGCTCGAGGAGCGAAGGACGCGGGCGGCGTTGCTGGTGGACGAGCGCCGCACGGCCGCCGCCGACGCCGCCTCTCACCTCGCTGCGGCTGCGACCGGCCTCGACGCGGCGCGTCGCCATCTCGAGGAGGCCAGCCACGGTCGCCGGGCCGCCGAAGACCGCCTCGCCACGCTCAAAGCCGTGCGCGAGGCCCACGTCGCGGCGCTCCACGCCGTGGACGTCCGCGCCGCCGCGCTCGAGACGACGCTCGCGGCGCGCGAAGCCGGAGGCGAGTCCGCGCGCCGCGCGCTCGAGGCGGCGAAGGTCGTGGCGAAGGGGGTTCTCGCCGATCACTTCGACGCGGCAGCCGGATTCGAGAAGGCCCTGGACGCTGCTCTCGGGTCCGCCCTCGAGGCGCCCGTCCTCGAAACCCGCTCCGCGCTCGACGCCGCGCTCGCTTCCGTGCGCGACAAGAGGCTCGGCACGGCGCGTTTCGTCCACCCGCAGCCGGAGACGCCGTTCCCGCTGAAGCCGAAGGACCCGCGCGTCCTCGGGATCGCCCGGGAGCTCCTGACCGCGAAGTCCGCGGGGGCGCCGGGCTCCGCGCTCCCCGACGCCGTCGTGGTCGCGAGCGTGGACGACGCGCTCGCGCTCGCGGCGCTGCATCCCGAGC
>DATIFW010000068.1:0-12113 GCA_035455045.1 Thermoanaerobaculia bacterium
GACATCCGCTTTTGGTAGACCGCCGAGAGCGACTTCTCGGTCAGGACGTTCACCCCGATCGGCTTTTTCGTGAGGACCCGGATCTCACGCAGCCCCGCCCGGAAATCACGCCCGTGGACGAAGACGAGGGAGAGCGGCTGCACGACCCCGAGTCCTCCGGCTTCCGAGACCGCAGCCACGAGCTCGGGGTTGCTGCAGGGATACATCGCCCCGCAGATGAGCGGCACCTCGACGCCCGCCGCTTCGGTGAAGGCGGTCCTCATCGTTCGATCTTAGGGGAAGCGTGATCTCCACGGCGGGCGCACTCGGTGGCATGCTTCGCGGGAGAAGGCCCGATGCGCCGCCCGCTCCTCCGCCCCGTCGCCCGAATCCTCCTCGTCGCTGTCGCGCCGCTCGCGCTCGACGGCTGCGTGTCGATCGGCGTCTCGCATTCCGTGCTCGAGCCCCCGCCCGGGCAATCCGCGCCTCCGACGGGCGCGCTCGCCGTCTCCGTGTTCGAGAGGGCCGGCGACCGGGACGCGGGTCGCGTCGCCTCGTTCCCGGTCCTGTCCGAGCTCGCCCGCGTGACCGCGTCGGGCGAGGAGGCCGTCGGGCGCTCGATGGCGCCGGCGTGGAGTCTCGAGGACCTGCCGCCCGGACAGTATCGCCTTCGCGTGACGCGGAGACTCACGGCCGAGGGCGACATCGTGGCCCTCGAGAACCCGGGCGACAGGACCTTCGAGGTTTCCGCCGGCGAGAAGACCACCGTGAGCGTCGTCCTGAAGAAGGTACCGGTCTTCTGGATCGTCGTGGCGGCGCTCACGGTCGTCGCGCTCGTCATTCTCGCGATCGCGGGCTCGCGCCACGGCCACCTGCCGCCGCCTCCTCCCCTGCCGCTTCCGCCGGTTTTCGTCGTGATCCCGATCGGCGGCCACGGCGAAGCGGGCATGCCCGCTCCCGGCGCAGCGGACGTCTTCCCCGCGAAGGGCTCGGTCGTGTCTGCGCGCCGCGTGACCGTCACGTTCCTTCTCTCCGCCCCGCTCGCGCCGGACGGTGTGGGCGAGAACGCGATCCTCGCGCTCGGATCGAAGTCGGGCGAGATCGCCGGCGCGGTCTCGTATCTCGAGCGCGACGGCCTCCTGAGGTTCTCGCCGTCTCGCGACTTCGCGCCGGGAGAGACGGTGACCGTCACGTTGGACCTGTCGAAGCTTCGCGGCGCGGGCGGCCGTGAGGGCAGCGGCAGGATCTCGACGAGCTTCCTGGTGCCGGTCGCCCGGGAGTAGCGCGTGCGACTCATCTCCGTGAACGTGGGCCTTCCGAAGACCGTGACACTCATGCGCCGCACGGTCCGGACCGCGTTCTTCAAGGAGCCCGTGTCGGGAGCGATTCCCGTCTCCAATCTCGGTCTCCAGGGCGACGGGCAGGCGGATCCGAAGTACCACGGCGGGCCCGGCAAGGCGGTCTACCTCTACCCGTTCGAGCATTACGCGTACTGGTCCGCCGTCCTCGGGCGCGCGGATCTCTCGCCCGGGGCGTTCGGCGAGAACTTCACGACCGAAGGGGTGCTCGAGACCGAGACGCGTATCGGCGACGTCCTCGCGATCGGTTCCGCGAAGCTCCAGGTGACGCAGCCGCGCACGCCGTGCGCGAAGCTGGGCCTTCGGATGGGCTCGATGCCCTTCGTGAGGACGTTCGCGGCCGCCGGGCGGCCGGGCTTCTACCTCAGCGTCGTCGAGGAGGGCTTCGTCGAATCGGGAGACGCGATCGCGCGGATCGCGACCGATCCGAGTCGCCCCACGGTCGCCGAGGTGTTCGGCTGAGCCGAGGCCGGCGCCTCGCCCGCGCCCGAGCCCCGGGGAAATGACCTCCCGCGCGCTAAACTGAAGGCAGGAACAAAGCGTCCATCGTGAAGTGGGAACAGAGGGAACTCGTTCTCCGGACGAATGCCACCGGGCAGCCGATGACCGCCCCGGTCTTCTGGTGCCACGGCCGCAATCCGCGGCCCCTCGCGTACGTCCAGGCGAACGTCCATGGAGCCGAGCTGCAAGGTAACGCCGCGATCCTCGCCCTCTTCGACCACCTCGAGAAAGAGCCCCCGCGCGGAAGCCTCATCCTCGTCCCCCGCGTGAACCCGATCGCGGCGAACCAGCAGGTCGGCGACTACGTGTCGGGCGTTTTCGACTTCTCGAGCGGTCTCAACTTCAATCGCGGCTATATCAATCTGACGGGGCCTTCCCGGGGCAGCTCTGCGTGCTACGTGGACGTCGAGGCGTTCGCCGCCGTCCACCGCGACGCGACTCTCGCCGAGATCCGGGACGGCTTTCGAGAGGCCCTCAAAGCAGCGCTCGCGGCCGTGCGCGACTCCGTCGACCCGTGGGGCATGGAGGCCCGCCTCGAGTTCGCTCTCGCGATCCAGGAGATCGCGATCGAGGCCGACGTCGTCCTCGACCTCCACACGGGCGACCGCGCCCCGCGCTACGTCTACGCGCCCGAAGGCGCCACCGCGGCGACGCGCGCCTTGGGATTCCCGTTCGTCCTCGAAGTGCCTCCCCGCTTCGCCGGCGCGCTGGACGAGGCGTCTTTCGTTCCGTGGAACGATCTCGCGGAAGCTTTTCGCCGGCTGAATCGCACGGACGTCCGGCGGTTCGTGGACGGATTCACGGTCGAGCTCGGCTCCATGAACGCGTTCTCGATGGCCCAGGGCGTCGAGGATGCCAAGCGCATCGCCTCGGTCCTCCGCTATTACGGAGTCCTCGACGGCGAGCCCGACGACCCCGCGTACCGAATCGTGGCGTGCAGCGTCATCGACTACAAGTCCATCTATGCGCCGGCCTCGGGGCTCGTGGACGCGACGCTCTCGCCCGGCACGCCGGTGAGAAAAGGCGATCTCCTCGCCCGGATGGTCGACCCCTCCCGGTGCGTGATCCCTCCGCGCGCGCACGACGCCATCGTGGAAGTGCGCGCGCCGGACGACGGCGTCGTCCTGCTGTTCCACGCGTTCTCCTCGATCCAGAAGGGCGCGAGGCTGCTCTCCATGATGACGAATACCCGCCCGCTGTGAGACGAAGAGAAGAGATTCTTGCTAAGAGGGATATTTCCCGAATGACCGATGTCAAGGGTCTCCGACCGCTGCGCGGCGCGCGAGGCGCGCCCTTGACATCGGACATTCGGGAAGAAAGATTCCTTCTATCGGGGCTGCATCAGCAGCCCCGAATATCAGAAGAATCTCTTCCCCCGGCGGCGCAGCGTCGCCGCCGCAATCAGAGGATTCCCGGTCGCCATTCTTTCTAAGAAAGTTCTTCTTCTCTCGTTTTCCCCGTCTATAGAGTCATCTCAGGTACCCGAGGCTCCTGAGGTTTTCGACGTACGCTTTCGGGTCCACCGCGAGCTCGGCGCTCGCGCGCCTCCGCCCCCACGACGCCACCGTCTCGCCGCCGGTCGCCCCGGGCGCGAGGAGATCGGCGCGCACGCGTCCCGCGATCTCGCGCGAGGCGGGAACGCCGAGGACGGAGAGCACCGTGGGCGCGAGATCCACCGGCGCGACCGTCGATTCCGCGCCTCTCCTCGCGAGCGATCCCTCGAAGAGCACGACGCCGCCGCTCTCATGCCGTCCCGCGTCGAGGACGAGGACGAGAAGGTCGGGCGCGGGCGCGAGGCCCGGGTCGAGGAGGAACGCACGCAGGTTCGACGTCTCCTCGGTCAGGGCTGCCGCGAGCGCGACGCGGTCGGCGGTTCCGCGCTCGGGGTCGAGGAGCGCCGACGACAGGATGTCCGGCCCCGGCAGGTAGAGAAGCGCGAGCCGGGGGGCGTCCCGACGCCACGCCTCGCGAAAGACGGCGAGCGCGAAGGCGTCGAGGCCGCGCGCGTCCGCCACGAGGCGGTCGAGCGAGCCCGGTTCGGGCGCGACCCGTGGCGCGAGGCGTGCCGCACGCTCGGCGGCATCGGATGGCCAGCCTTCTCCGGCGAGGGACCCGCCCGCCCGCGCGGCGAAGAAGAGGTGATTCCCGAGGATCGTCCCTCCGCCCTCGTCGGCCGGGTAGGTCGTCCACCAGTTCACCGTGAGAGAGGGAATGCCGCCGCGGCTCGCGACCTCCCAGAGCGAAGGCACGCGCCGCGCGCCGGCCGTGACGGACTCGCGCCGTGCGAGGTGCAGGGCCGGGAGCACGACCTTCAGATACCAGCCCGAGCCCGCGAGCGGGCGAACGGGCGAACCGACCCCCGAGACGCGCACGAGGTCGAGGGAGCCGATCCCGTGGCGTTTCACGCTCTCGCCGGTCGCGACCGTCGTCCAGAAGGCGGCCGGGTCTCGAGCCTCTTTCGTATAGCGCGCGCGGGCCGCCCCTTCCGCCGCGAGGGCTTCGGTCCAGCCGTCGACGCCCACCACGACGACGCGCCGGGCGTTCCCCGCCACGACGAGAGGAGCGTCCCCGACCGAGGGAACGCGAAAGAAGAGCGCCGAGATCCCGACGAGGACGAGCGTTCCTCCCGCGAGGGTCCAGGCGACGAACGTGCGCCGCGGCCGCGTCACGAAGAGCCGACCGGAAGCCGCGAGCACCGTGAAGGCGAGGCCCCGCGCCACGCGCACGGCGATGAGTACCGCGAACCCGACGGCGAGGAGCACGGCCGCGGCCGCCGGCAGTCCCGCGGTCTCGAGCGCGGGACGCGCCGCGAGGATGCCCGCGACGCCCGCGAGGACGCCGAACGCCACCGCGATCTCCGTGGAGCCCTCTTCCGCGTCCCGGTGCGCGCGGGACCTCACGAGCGCGAGGAGAACGAGCGCGAGGACGACGAGCAAGGCGGCGGCCGCCGCGCCGGCGAAGAGCCAGAGGAGGAGCACCGCCGCGTCCCGGATCGGCAGCGCCGAGGCCACGGCGACGAGAACGGTCTGGGCCAGCGCCACGGCGGCTGCGAGAAACGCGGCTCCCGTCGCCGCGCCGAGGAGGAACGCCCGCGTCCGCGTGCGCGCCGCGAGCGCGCCCTTGAGAACCGCGCCCTCCACGCCCCGGTCGAGATAGCCCCGCTCCCGGAGGCGCTCGCGGGCGGCGTCGAGCGAAAGCTCGACGCCAGGGGATGCAGAGGAAGAAGATTCATCTGCTCCCGAGCGCGCCGAACCGTCTCGCTCTTCCATGCAGCCTGCGACGTTACCGCAACGCTGGATTCTTCTTAGAAGTGAAGAGGGGATGCTCCCCGGATGTTCGGAGTCAAGGGCGCGCGGCGCGCGCCGCGTAGCGGTCGAAGACCCTTGACACCGGACGTCCGGGGAAGACATTTCTGCTATCGGCGGACGCAAAAGCGGCCGCCGCATATAAGAAATCATCTTCGTATCCCCGTGGCGGCTGCATTGGCGCCGCCGGGTGCGAGACCCGGTCGCCGAGCCCTACTAGCAAGAGTTAATTCTTCCGATCCCTCAGCATCACCGCGAACTCGCGCAGCAGGTTCGCCTTCTTCCCGAACGTCTCGAGCGAGTCGAGGGCATGCTGCGTCAGCTCGGCGACGAGCGAGCGGGCGCCGCCCGCGCCCACGTGGCGCACGAAGGTCGGCGCCGGCGCGCGGCGCGCGCTCTTGCCGGACTCGGCGGCCGGGGCCCCCTCGAGAAGGTCGTCCACGATCTGGAACGCGAGGCCGACGTTGCGCGCGTACGAGCGCACGGCCGCGAGCTGTTTTTCGTGCGCGCCGCCGAGCACGGCGCCGAACTCGGCCGACGCGACGAAGAGCGCGCCCGTCTTTCGAGCGTGGATCGTTTCGAGGCGATCGAACGTGGCGGAGGCGGCGTCGGTCGCGAGGTCCAAAGCCTGTCCCGATGCGAGGCCGGAGAGGCCCGAGGCGTCCGCGAGGCGCGAGACGAGATCGAGCGCGGCCGAGGCCGGAAGGCCGCCCCGCCGCGCGTGAAGGCCGGCCTCGGCGAGGAGGCCGAATGCGCGCGTCAGCAGAGTCACGGCCGCGAGGATGGCGTTCGCCTCGCCGCAGGCCACGTGCAACGCAGGCCTTCCGCGCCGGAGCGTGGCGTCGTCCATGGAGGGCAGATCGTCGAGGACCAGGGAGGCCGCGTGCACCATCTCGACCGCGCAGCCCGCGTCGACGAGGCGCGGGCGCGCGACGCCGAAGAGCTCGCCCGCGAGGACCACGAGCACGGGCCTCACGCGCTTTCCTGGCGAGAAGAGAGCTTGCCGCACGGCGGACGGAAGCGGATCGCCAGGGTCTTTCCCGGGCTCCTCCGCCTCGAGGAGGGCGGGGAGGCGCGCGTCCACGGCGGCGCGCACCTCGCCGAGAAGACGTGAGAGTGCAGGGGACAGAGGAGGCGCGGCCACGTCTCTCAGCGGACTGAGGACGCCCGCCGCGCCTCCCGATGACCCATCAGTAGCTCGCGAGGGCGTCCTTCTCGTTCGAGAAGACGTCGAACACGGTGATGAGCTGTGTCACGGTGAGGACGTCGCTGATCTTGGGCGGAAGGTTCACGAGCTTCAGCTTCGCCCCTCGGTTCGTGGCCGTCGTGTAGCAGCCCACGAGCTCTCCAATGCCCGAGGAGTCGATCGTCGAGACGTCCTTCATGTCGACGAGGATCTTGGTCGCGCCGCCGACGACGGCGTTGTGGATCGCTTCCCTCATCTGCAGGTCGCCCGACCCGATCGTGATCTTTCCGTGCAGCTCGACGATCTTGACGTCGCCGACGTCGCGCATGGTTACCGTGGTCTTCATCTCGTTTGCGCTCCCTTCTTCTGGTCGGAATCGAAGTGCTTCGTCATCCTGAGTATCGTGCCGCCGCGCTCGCCGCGCGAGAACGTGACGTCGTCCATGAACGTCTTCATGTAGAAGATGCCTCGTCCCGACGTCTTCATCTGGTTTTCGGGCGCGAGCGGGTCCGCGATGGAGGTCGCCTCGAACCCCTCGCCCTCGTCGCCGACGACGATCTCGAGGCTGTTCGCGGTGCCGCCCAGAGAAAGCATCACGCGCCGGGAAGGATCCTGGCGGTTGCCGTGCTTGATCGCATTCGCGAGCGCCTCGCGCAAAGCGACCCCGATCCAGTGCTCGGCGTCGTTCTCGATCCCCCTCAGCCGGCACACGTACTCGAGCACCGCCTGGCCGAGCTCGAGGTTCTCGTACCGACTGGAGAGCCAGAGGACGATGGGCCCCGGCGAACCGGGGGACGATTCAGTCATCGCGGATGAACGAGGAGACGCGCTGCTAAGCTCGCCGCCTCGATGTTTCCCTCCACACTCTCCAAAAACGCGTGCGCATGATACGCGAGCGCGGCGCGGGCCGTCCATCGATCCGGCGCCGCGGCCGGACACTCCTCGCGGGGGTCTTCGCGGCGGCCTTCGCGGCGGTCGCGGCGCCCCCGGCGGCCGCGCCGGGCTCGGCCGGGCGCCCGCTCGCCGAACGCCTGCCGGAGGCGGTGGCGAGCGCCCAGAAGCTCGTCGAGAAGATGCGTGGGGTGCCCTTCCCGGGAAAGGTGGCGTCGGCCATCCTGCACGAGAAAGACCTCAAGCGGGTTCTCGGCCAGAAGCTCGTCGAAGACCTGCCCGCGCCGTTCCCGCGCTACGCGGCTTCGCTCGCGGCCGTCGGCTTCTTCGATCCCGAGCCTCTCCTCGAGCAGAAGCTCACGACGCTCTACGCCCGCCAGGTCGCCGGCTTCTATGATCCCGCCGAGAAGAAGTTCTTCATCGTGCCCGAGCGCACGGCCGAGACGGCGGCGGGAGCCCCCGAGCTGGGCCTCTCGGCGGAAGCCCTGCTCGAAGACACGCTCCTCGCTCACGAGCTGACACACGCGCTGCAGGACCGCCGCCTCGACCTCGTCCCGCGGCTCAAGGCGCTGCATGACTCGTCCGACGGCCTGCTCGCGCTCGAGGCGTTTCTCGAAGGCGAGGCCACCGTCGTGATGATGGACGCGCTCCTCACGCGATTGCCCGACGAGGCGAAGGAGCTCGTCGGCGCCGACACCCTCACGACGATGATGTCCGGCCTCGCCGCCGGGGCCAGCATCGAGGGCAGCGAGGGCGTGCCGCCCTTCTTCGTCAAGGAAATGCTCTTCCCGTACGTGGGGGGAACGGCGTGGATCCAGGCGAAGAGGAAGGCCGGCGGCTGGGCCGCCGTGGATGCCGCGTACGCCCGGCTCCCCCGCTCGACCTCCGAGATCCTCCACCCCGACCGGGCCTCGACCGCGCGCGTCCTCCTCGATCCCGGCGACCGCCCGTCCGCCGCGGCCGTTCCCCCCGGAATGCGTCTGCTCTACGAGGACACGTTCGGAGAATGGATGCTCGGAGCGCTTCTGGAACGGGCCGGAGCCGCGAACGCCGCCTCGCTCGCCGCAGAATGGCAGGACGACCGCATCGTCTTCTTCGAGCCGAAGGAAGCGCTGGGCTCGGGGCCGCTGCCGGTCGGGTTCGTCTGGCGCATGCGCGTGACGTCGCCAGCCGCCGCCAAGCGCATCGCCGCGGCGCTCGAGCGGTTCTACGAGCGACCGGATGGGCGGAAGGCCGCGAACGTGACCGCCGCAGCAGACCGCGTGGAAGTCGTGCACGGCCGCATGGCGTCGGCCGGGGCTCCGGCCCGAACGATCAGTCCCCCGCAAGGAGCTTCAGCGCCGCCGGAAGGAAAATGAAGAGCTGAATTGCGTCGAACGTGCCGTGCGCGAAGATCGACGCGACGGTGTTTCGGGTCTTCGCGAAGGCCACGGCCAGGACCGTCGTGATCGCGAGCAGCCCCACGAAGAAGAACGGCTCGCCGTAGCCGGCGTGCGCGAGCAGGAACAAGGCCGAGGCGGGGACGGCCCCCAGGCGGCGCTGGAGAAACGACCGGAAGTGGAACTCCTCGAGCGTCATGGCCATCAGGACGAGAAGCCCACGCTGAGCCGCCGGGCGCGAGGCCAGCCAGCTCACGAGCGGGGGCACCGCGCGATGCGGCTCGTAATCGAAGACCCGGAAAAGAAGAGCCGCGCCGAGCCCCACGACGATCGTGAGCGTCCAGCCGATGAGGCCGAGCGCGACGCCCGCGCCGGCCTCGGCGAGGGGACGTTTCGAGTCGAGCCCGAGGAAGGAGGCCGGAGACGGCCTTCCGCTGAGCAGCCACCACGCGGAGAGGAAGAGCGCGAGGAGCGCCTGCACGGCGAACACCTGCGAGAAACGCAGGGACGAGATGTCGGGCGCGCGTCCTCCCGCTGCGGCGGGCAGAAGCGTCGTGGCGACGAGAACGAGGGCGAGGAGAACGAGCGCGAGGCGTTTCTTCCACGGAGACGAGAAGAGATCTCCCCGGAAGGCACCCCTGCGGTCGGCCACGAAGACGATGGCGAAGATGAGCGGCAGGCCCGCGCCGAAAAGGAGAGATCTGTCGAACGAGGTCACGAGGGCGGAGAGACTCTAGCAGACGTCCTCGCGTGCGCGGCACGCGGCGCGCTGGCTATCCGGGGCGCGTCACGACGGGGCGGGCGGCGGGCCGGCCGAGGAGGAATCCCTGGCCCCACGGGACCCCGAGGCTGCGGAGGCTCTCCATCTCTCCCCGCCTCTCGATTCCCTCGGCGATCAGCTCGGCGTCGATCCGCTCACCGAGCGACGCGAGAGAGCCCACGATCTCGCGCTTGATCCGGTCCTTGTCGAGGCCCGCGACGAGCGTGTGGGCCACCTTCACGTACTCGGGCCGGAGCTGCACGATGGACTCGAGGCCCGAGTAGCCGGAGCCGGCGTCGTCGATCGCGAATCCGAAGCCGGCCGCGCGCAGCCGCCCGACAACCTCGCGAAACGCCGGGTAGTTGAAGACCACCTCCTTCTCCGAGAGCTCGAGCACGACGTCCCCGTGCACGCGGCCCATCTCGGCGAGGTTGCGGTCGTCCAGGAACACCGAGTGCGTGAGAAGCCGCGCCGAGGCGTTCACGAACAGGCGCTTCTTCCGCGCGGCCCTGGGGAGCGACGAGAAGACCGTTTCGACGCACAGGCTCTCGAGCTCGAGGAGGAGGTCTCCCTCGCGGGCCACGGCGAACAGCTCGTCGGGCATCTCGAGCTCGTGCCCCGCGGGCCCGCGGATCAGCGCCTCGTAGCCGAGGACCTCGCCCGAGGTCACGCCGACGATGGGCTGGAAGACCGCGCGCAGCTTTCGGGCGGAAAGGAGGGCCTTGAGCCTCTCGACGAACGACTTCTTCTCGCCGCTCTCGCGGGCGTCGGCGAGTCGTGCGGCCTCGGCGAGCGCGCGCATGACCTGGCGCGACGGGCGCACGCGCGGATCGTCCGGAACCACGAGCGCGGTCGCGTGAATGTGCATGAGGTCGACCGCGGAGCGCCCGAGCGCCTGTTTCAGGCGGCGCCCGACGCCCTGCCGCAGGCGAGCGGCCTCCGCCTCCAGGGTGACGCCGCGCCTCCCGGGAGCGCGCCGCGCGACGTCGAAGAGCAGGAAGACGCCGTCGGAGCCGTTGAAGGAAGTCGCGAGGAGGCCCGGCGCGAGAGGCGAGGCCGTGATGTCCTCGCGAAGGCTCGCCGCCGTGATGCGCAGGATCCGGTCGTAAAGCTCCCATCCATAGAGGCTCTCGACGCCCGCGAAGCGCCCGAGCTGAATGTAGACGACTCCGAGATTCGCGACACGCTCTCCCTTGAGATCGGCGAACGGGTGCAGGGTCAGGCCCGTGACCGCGTCCTGGAGCAACGACTCGAGGCGCAGTCTCTCGATCTCGGGCACGTCGACCGGCATTCGCTCGGCGACGAGCCTCAGGGAATCCGCGCGTGGCGCTTTCGTCATGATGCCCCTCTTCCCGCCGCAGGCGCCGTCAGGGCGCGCACGCGCGCCCGCAGCTCCTCGGCCCGAAACGGCTTCGTCAAGTGATCGCTTCCGCCCACCTGCATCGCAGTGATCCGGTCGCGGACCTCCCCACGCCCCGTCAGGAAGAGAACGGGGAGGTCGCGGGTCAGCGGCTGGCGGCGCACGATCTCGCACAGCTCCCAGCCGCTGAGGCCCGGCATGCCGACGTCGAGGACCAGGAGCGCCGGCGGGTCCTGAAGGACGGCCCGGAGCGCGGCCGCGCCGTCGCTCGCCCCGTCCACCTCGAAGCCGTCGAGCGACAGCACCGCGGCCACCGCCTCGACCATCGCCGGGTCGTCGTCCACGACGAAGATGCGTCCGCTCACGACTCGGCCTCCCGCGAAACGGGGAACATGATCGTGACCTCGAGCCCGTGACCGGGCTCGGAGAGGAGCGAGATCTTCCCCCCGTTCTTCTCGAGGAGGTCCTTCGTGACGCCGAGGCCGATCCCCCGTCCCGGCACGCCGGCCGCCGACGCGGACGGGCTCCGCCAGGCGAACGTGAACGCGTGCTTCTGCTCCTCCGGCGTCATTCCGGCGCCCGTGTCGCTGATGACGACGAACGCGTGCTGCGACACGACGCTCGCCCTCACGCGCACCTGCCCGCCCGCCGGCGTGTACTTGACCGCGTTGTCGAGCACGTTGCGGAACGCGCGCTGGAGCGCGACGGGGTCCGCGGCGACCGGGATCTCCGCGCCTTCGGCGACGAACTCGATCCGCACCCTCTCGCCGTGGGCGAGCCGGTACGACTCGACGAGGGTCGAGAGAACGCGCACGAGATCGGAGCGAGGGACTTTCGGAGCGGCGGGCGTGGCGGCCGAGGACACGAGCGGGGCGGGGGCCGGCGCACGCGGCGGGATGCCCGCGAGGGACTCCATGAGCGTCATCTCGCGCGCGAGGCCCGCGAGGTGAGCTTCCGAGGGCGGCTCGCCGCGGCGTGCCGCTTCCGCCACGAGGTCGCCGTACACGCGGAGGACGGTGAGCGGGGACTTCAGATCATGGAGGATCTCGCTCCGTGGATCGCGCACCGGCGCGGGACTCGCGGGCGCGCTCTGGGCAGCGGGACGGTCGCGTGCAGGCGCATCCTCGGCGCCGGATCTCCGTCCGGACGATGAGAGGCGGAGGACGAGCTCGACTCCGAAGACCGCGGCGGCCGGCCAGAGAAAACGCAGCGCGTTCGACCGCGCGGCGGCCGCCGTGGGCGCCGGAAACAGGACGACGAGGAGAGCCAGGCCCGCGTACGTGCCCACGAGGAGAAAGCGGCCGCCCTCACGCGAGATCGCCGCTTCCGCCGCGACGTAGACGACGAGGAGTGGAAAGAGGTCGCTCGAGGGGCCGCCCGTCTTCGCGAGCGCG
>DATIFW010000069.1:0-5240 GCA_035455045.1 Thermoanaerobaculia bacterium
CGGGGAGAACATCGACGCGAGCTGGCGGGCGAACTCGGGCGTGAAGATCGCCTGGACGGCCCTTTCGTAGTCCTCCCCGTTCAGCGGCGCGTAAGACGAGGCGCCCGCGAGACCGCCGTTCGTCCCGCCGTTGAAGAGATACGTCGTGAGGTTCACGAGGGGAAGCCCCGCGTCGAAGTTCGCGTTGATGAATGCGGTGAGGTCGTCCGCGAGGAGCGCGTATCCGATGGGCGTCAGGTGGACGGCGTCGTACGAGAACGCTCCGCCCGTCAGGTAGGCGCTGCTGATCGCGATCCCGCCGATGTCGAAGCCCGGCGGCTTCAGGCGCAGGAGAAAGTCGTTCGTGTCGTAGAACTTGTAGCCCGTCGCGGCCGCGGCGGCCTTGATGGCCGCGTTGTACTCGGCGTAACGCTGCTTGAGGAATGCGACGTCGGACGCGTAAATGAGAGCGCCCGGGCTTCCGGTAGCCGGATTCGCCGCTGCCGGCAGGGGTTTGTTGCAGTTCGGCAGCGTTGGGGCGACGGCACACGGAATGCCGAAGCCGGTCGGCAGGTACGCCGCCGCGTTGAGCGTGACGAGCGTGGTGGCCGGGATGGGGCAGGCGGAGACCCCCGCGGGGCATCCCTTCGGCCCGAGGAGCGGAATCGGCGCGTTGTTGACGAGCACGAGCTTGCCGCCGCTCGTGAGGAACGGGGGAAGCGTCGTCGTGAACGGGATGCTCGTCACGTCGGCGACTCCGAAGACGACGCCCTTCGGCTGCTTCGCCTTCAGCTTCGCGAGGGCCGTGTTGTAGTCCGCGGTGAAGGGCGCCAGCGGCGTGACGGTCACGCCGTCGATGATGGTGCCCGAGGTGACCGCTCCGAGATAGTCGTTTCCCACGTTCTCGAGAACGACGAACGTCGGGTTGAGCGCGATCGCCTGATCGACCAGGGAGCCGAGATGGAGGACCGAGTTCCTGAGAACGAGGTCCATCGTGTTGCGGCACCCGCCCGGAGAGGCCTCGGCCCCCGTCGTGGCGACGAGCATGTCATGGATCGCGCAGCCGCCGACCGAGAGGTTGTTGTAGGGGCGCGGGAGCGCGAGGTTCGCCGGCGTGCCGGTTCCCGCCTCGGCCCCGAAAGAGGGCGCGAGCGACGTGAGGACCATGCACTTTCCGATGCCGGGATCGTTGATGATTGGCTGCTGGTAGTCCACGCCGTTCGTGCGCGCGAGGACGGCGCCGGGCGAATCCACCTGGACGCGCTTCGTGAGACAGCCGGCGGAG
The DNA here is from genome assembly GCA_035455045.1 of Thermoanaerobaculia bacterium. GTDB lineage: Bacteria > Acidobacteriota > Thermoanaerobaculia > UBA5066 > UBA5066 > Fen-183. The sequence goes on from DATIFW010000069.1 coordinate 1,265, forward strand.
TAGCCGGCGCCTTCGGAGTCGCCGACCCATGCGATGCGGGTGAGGTCGACCTGCGCCCACGCGGTCGATGCGGTCGCGAGGACCGCCACGACGGCAAGCGCGAGGGAGATGCGGAGGAGGGAATTCAGGGTCTTCATGGTCTTCTTTGTGCTCCCTCAGAACGTCGACTTGATGGTGATGCTCGGCAGGATTGCGAACGTCTGATACTTGGCGCTGAAGTTGTCCTTGCTCGTCGTGATCGTTCGCTCGTGGAACCAGAGGAAGAGGCTCGAGAACTGGAACTCGAAGTGCTTCGAGACGGCGATTCCGGCTCCGATCGTGCCGCCCGTGCGGTTCGCGTCCGGCAGGAACGGACCGACGTCGGCGTCGGGCTGCGGGGTCTGGTCGTAGATGAAGCCGCCCGCGACCCAGCTCGAGCCCATCCTGTAGGTCAGGCCCGCGCGAACGGCCCACGTGTTCTCCCACCCGTGCGTCAGGACCGAGTCCGGGAGCGTCTCGATCCGGAGAACGGTCTGGTCGAAGACCTTCCACGTCGTGTAGTTCCCGTCCACCTCGAGCGTCAGGTTCGGCGTCACGTCGTACGCGATGCCGAACATCGTGACGGAGGGAAACTGGATCGACGTCCGGGCCGGCACCTCCCTGTGGAAGGGCAGCGACTGCCTCACCGCGGCGTCGAACTGGGCGTTCCCCGTGGAAATCTGTCCGAAATCGGCCGGCCCCTCGAGGTCGACGTCCATGTGCGAGTGATAGGAGATGCCGAGCCGCAAGCGCTCGCACGGCTTGACGAGGATCCCCGCGGCGAGCCCGACCCTGATCGGCGTTCCCTCGGACACGATGCTCACGTGTGCGATGTCCACGACGCGCTGCGTGAACGGATTCACGGCGGAGATGTTTCGGCTCAGCTGCACGTCCGTGAGGCGAATCTCGGGACCGCCTCCGATCGCGACCCAATCCGAAAGCTTGAAGGCGAGCTGGGCCGACACCGCGAGCTGGCGCAGGTCGACGCGCTGGTTGAGGAAACGGCCCGCGAACGTCTCGGGGTTGGCCCAGGGCACGCCGAGACCGTTCGGCGACCAGAAGCCTCCCGAGAGCTTCACGCTGTCGCTCAACGGCAGCACGAGGTAACCGTGGCCTATCGCGTAAAGCGTCTTCCTCATGTTCGTCGAATAGCCGTCGCCCGGGTACGGGCTGAGGCCGTCGAGGTGGGCCGTGGGCCGAAGGATGACGAAGCCGCCGCCCTCCAGGGTGAAGCGATCGACGAAGGCGTTTCCGGCGGGGTTGAAGAACATCGCCGAAGGATCGTCGGCGGTGGCGGCGAAAGCCCCACCCACCGCGTTGGCCTTCGAGCCCTGCTCGAAGAGGGCGAAGCCCGCCGCTTCGAGGCGGCCCCCCGACCCGGCGGCCACGAGGCCGACGAGCGCACAGGCCGTCAGCCGGTTGCGAATCGATTTGAACACCGGTTCCTCCTTCACGTCACACTGAAAAGCGAAGCTATTTGCGGACATTCTGACAGATTCCCGGATTTTTTTGCCGGGATGGCGGGCGAGTCAAGCTCTATTCTCGAAGCGAATCGTTCTCAGCGTATTTCGCGGGAGCGCGAACCCAGAAAGCCCACCGCGACGGCCCCCGGACCGGCGTGCGCGGCGAGAGCGGGAGCGACCTCCACGAGAAACGCGTCCGAGCCCGGCCGACGCGAGAGAAGCTCCTCGGCGATGCGGGTCGCAAGCCCGGATGCCTCGAAGTGGGCGACTCCCCACGTCGGCGCCGGGAGGCCGCGCGTTCTCTCGAGAGCCTTCTCGACGAGCTTCGCGCACGCGCGGGGGAAGCCCCGCGAGGCGCCGCCGGCCCTGGCGCGTCCCGAGGGATCCAGCGTGAGGAGCGGGACCACGCCGAGCGCCCTCGCGAGGGCCCGCTGACCCGCAGTAACGCGGCCGCCCCTCACGAGCGTGTCGAGCGACGGCACGGCCGCGTAAAGGCGCGCCCGCGAAGCCGCTTCCGCGGCGACCGCGAGCGTTTCGGCGTGCCCCGCGCCGCCTCGCGCGGCACGCGCGGCCTCTCGCACGATGAGGCCTTGCCCCACGGACACGTTCCTGGAGTCGAAAACGGTGATGGGCGCGAGGCCCCCGTCGGCGCGGAGCGAGCCCGCGGCCGTGCGGGCAGCCGAGAAGGTTCCCGAGAGGGCGCCCGAGACGTGGACTCCGAGCACGGGCGCACCGTGAGCGGCCAGCGCGCCGTAGACCTCGCGAAAATCCGCGGGCGGAGGCTGCGACGTCTTCGCCACGAACCGGCCTTCGGCGAGCCGCCGGTGGAACTCGGCCGGGGTGATCGTGACTTTGTCGAGGAAGGTCTCGTCGCCGAGGATGAGCCGGAGCGGCACCACCGTGATTCCCTCCGACTCGAGGACGGCGTCCGGGAGGTCACACGCGGAGTCCGTCACCACCGCGACGCGCCCCCGCGTCGCGAATCGGCCCAGGTGCTGGGAGCGCATGTCCTCGACCTTCGTCTCCACGACGTCGCCGAAGCGGCGGACGACGTCGAAGGCGTCCTCCGGGCGGTTCACGTGGATGTGCACGCGCAACCGCAAAGCCCCGCCCACGACCGCGATCGAATCGCCGAGCGGCGCGAGCGAGCGGCGCAGTGCATCGCGGTCGAGCCGCGCACCCGTCACGAGGGCCTCCGTGCAGTAGCGAAACAGGATCGACTCGCGGGCCTCGCGGATCCGCGCCTCGACGCGATCCTCGGGAGGCGGGGCGGGAAGCGCCACACCCCGCCGGAATGCCGCGAGCGCGCCTTCGACGAAGAGAACGAACCCCTGGGCTCCGGCGTCCACGACGCCGGCACGGCGCAGGACCTCGAGCTGGTCCATCGTCCGCAGGAGCGCGCGTTTCGCCTCCTCGGACGCGAGAGGAAGGAGGACGGCGAGGTCGGCCGTTTCGGGTGCGCGCCGGACCGCCTCTTCCGCGAAGGCGGCGACGACGCTCAGGATCGTGCCCTCGCGCGGCTGCGCCATGGCCTCGCGCGCCGCGGCGGAGGCCGCTGCGGCCGCCGCCCCGAATCCCCGGGGCGAGAGCCGGCGACCGCCGGCCGCCCCCGCGGCGAACCCTTCGAGGAGCTGCGCGAGGATCGCGCCGGAATTGCCTCGCGAGCCCATGAGCGCCTCGTCCGCCGCGAGGCGCGCGACGCGCGCGACGTCTCGCTCGCGCGAGCCGGCGACCGCCGCGGAAACGCGCGCGAGGGTCGCGGCGAGGTTCGAGCCGGTATCGTTGTCGGCCACCGGAAACACGTTGATGCGGTCCAGCTCCGCGCGTCCTGCAGCGACGGCGCGAGCTCCCGCCACGAGGGCGCGCGCGAGGCGGCACCCGTCCAGGTACGCGACGCGGACGCGCGGCATTGAAGAGAATTCTATTTGCTTCGGAATTCAGGCCGATATGCTGTCGCAGGTCGGGAGGGAGCACTTCATGTCCGTCATTCCTCCTCTCGGTTCGACATGGTTGATCTCCCTCGAGTGCCTCGGCGATGTGCCGGGGCCGCGCTTCCTGGACGGGCACACGCACGACGGCACGGTGGGGCTGGCGCAGACTACGGACCCGCCGTTCACGGGAACGCTGTGGGCGGCAATGAGGATCGCGCCGAGCGCGCTCATTCTCAGATGCCTCGGCGAGGCCGAGGGGCCGGGCTTTCACGGCTTCCTGGACGGCCGCTCGCAGGACCGCACGGTGGGGCTCGCAAAGACCACCGGACCGCCATTCAGCGGGACGAGATGGATGGCGAGAGTCGAATCCTCGGGAGATGGCTCCCTCACGCTCCAATGCCTCGGTGACATTCCAGGGCCGGGCTTTCACGGCTTCCTCGACGGGCGCACGCAAGACCGCACGGTGGGTTTGGCCCCGAACACCGAACCGCCGTTCACCGGCACGCGATGGCGGCCGCATTTCCTGGGTGAGCTGGTGATCCTCCAGTGCCTCGGAGACATCCC
>DATIFW010000070.1:0-8261 GCA_035455045.1 Thermoanaerobaculia bacterium
TCGGCGTCGCACTTCTCATGGTCGTCGCGACGAACGCCGCGTTCACCGGCATCCAGTTCGCCGAGCTGTTCTACCGGACGCACGTCGTGTCGCGGATTCCCGCGTCGTTGGCGGTCGCCCTCGCGGGAAGCCTCCTCGCCCGGCGTTTTCGCCAGCCGGTCTTTGCACTGGCTCTGCCCGCGGTCTTCGTGGCCTTCGGCATCGCGGGCGGCGTCGAACGCCAGGATTTCTACCTCTCGGAATGGCGGCGCCACCGCCGCGAGCTGCGCTCCCTCCTCGACGACACGCCGCGCCTCGTGCCGGGCACGGAAGTGGCCCTCCTCATGGACCGCTCGTTTCCGGCGTTCCAGGCGACGAAGGCGCCGTACCTCGCGGCGTCGTGGGCGAACCTCCTCTGGGGACCCGCCGTCGTGAACCACGCGTTTCTCTGGTTCGCCGACCAGGGCACGGGCTGCCGTGCGGGGGACGCGGGCCTCGCGTGTTGGGCTTCGAGCGGGGAGCGCGACGCCATGGCGCTCGGCACGTCGCAAGGCACCGTTCTGCCGTGGGAAAAGCTCCTGCTCTTCTACTTCGATCCCGACGAAGGGCTTTATCGCGTGGCCGCGAGCTTCGACGGCAGCCGGCCCGGTTACAACCCCGCGGGACGCATCGCCGAAGGGCCGCCGATCCCGCTCGCAGAGCACCTCCTCGCGGGCGACCGCCTCCTCGGAAGACTCCTGCCCGAGCGCGGTCGCTAACGGACGTCGACTTCCGCGTGCAGCGTCGCGCCGCCCTTCGACGAGAAGGTCGCGACGCCCTCCTGCTCGAGGTCCAGCTCGAGAGAGTAGCGGCCGGGCGGTGCCGGGGCCGCGAGCCGAAACGCCAGGATCGCGCTCTCCCCCGGAGCGAGGCGCCGGTCGGGCACCGCGAAGAAGTCGGCGCGTATCGCCGAAACCGCGCGCTCCGGCGTCCAGCGCGCGGAGAGGCGGACCGCGTTCGTCCACGGACACGGGCCGGCGTTCGTGGCGCGGACCGAGACGGGAACGACGGCCTCCGGAGCCACCGTCGACGGGATCGCGGCCTCGCTCCACGCGACGCGATAGGCGGCGCGCGGCATCGGCAGGGTCCGGGCGCTCCGGATCAGATCCACCGTCGCCGCCGGAAGCTGCGAGAAGACCGCGAAGGCTCCGGCGTGGCGCTCGGCGAAGGGCTCACGTGCCTCCGCGACGGCGCTCCGGAAGCAGGCGTCTCGCGGCGGAAGGAGGATCACGGCAGGGCTCTCGGCGCGTGCGACGGCCTCCACCAGCGGCTCCCAGCGGACGCCGTCGTCGCGGCCGACAGGCGCCACGAGGATTTCCTCCCGCGACTCGAACGTCACGCGGTACGCCGTCCAGTAATTCGCATACGCGCGCGTGACGCCCATGTCGCGCAAAGTCGCGAGAAGCGGCTCGAGCGGGCCCGTCACCTGGGTGTCGTCGAGGTCCTCGAGGTGACGGCGCGCATGCACCGCGCCCGAGAGGCTCGAGAGGAGGAGCGCCGCGAATGCCCCCACCCACGCCATCCGCCCTCGTCCCGCGCGCGCTCTCGCGCCCGAGACGCCGAGGAGCGGCGCGAGGAGGACGTACCCCGCCACGAGATAGCGCGGTTCGGCGGCCTCGAGGCGGGAGGAAAGGACCGTGGCACCGCACAGCGCGATCAGCGCGAGAAAAAGGAGGCGAAGCCGCCTTTCCACCCGCGCCTCGAAAAGCGCGGGCGTGAGGAGGAGAAGCACGAGAAGGGGCACGACGGCGCGCGCCCCGGGAAACGACTCGTGCGGATCGGCCGTGAAATGGGGGCGTGCCGCCCCGAGGAAGACCGGAAGCGTCGCGGTGAAGAAGCCCTTCGTGTTCGCGAGGAGGCGGGCACCAGCGGCCGGAGACAGCTCCCGGGCCGCGAGGCTGCCCCACTCGTGGCGCAGGTTCCAGACCCACCACGGGAGGCTTCCCGCGAAGCCGCCGAGCGCATACGCCGCGAGCGCAGAAACGCGAGGTCGCGGAGTGGGGCGGAGGACGAGCCACAGGAAGGCGACCCCTGCCACCGGCAACGTCGCCGGCGTCACCCAGAGGCCGACCCCCGCCGCGAGGCCGAGGCCGAGGAGCGGCCAGCCGGCGCGTCCGTCTGCCGCAAGGCGCTCGTCCGCGGCGAAGGCGAACCAGACCGTCGCGAGAGCGAGGAGAGCGACGCTCGCGTACGCGCCGTCCGAGGTGAGGGCCTTGTAGGGAAGGAAGAAGGGCGGGATCGCGAGGAAGAGGGCCGCCCAGAGCGAGGCCGTGAGCCCGAAGAACCGCCCCGTGTAAAGCACGGTCCCCACGAGGAGAAGGGCGAAGAGAACCGCCAGGACGCCGCGGTAGACGGCCGGCGTCGGGCCGAAGACCGCGAATGCGGCGGCCACGAGATGAGGCTCGAGAGTCCCGCCGTACGTCGAGCCCCAGTAGAAGACAGGATGGCCCCGCCCCGCGAGGATGTGCCGCGCCATGAGCGCGACGACGGCCTGATCCGCGCTTCGCGGAATCCGCGAGGCGGCGAGCAGCCAGGCCGTCAGCGCCGCCGAAACGGCAACGAGAGCGGCGAAAGGCAGGAAGGCCCGAAGCCGCTCTCGTTCCACTCCGCGAATCTAACCCGGAGCCGCGGAAAACGGCCCGGGGATCGCGGCCTTACTGGAAGTAACCGGTGACGTCGAGGACGACGTGCGTCTGGCCCGAGCCGCTCCCCGTGCCGTAGGCCGTGGAGAGGTCCGGAGTCCCGGCCGCGACCGGCACGATCGCCCCGTTCGCGAGGGCGGGCTCGCCCGCGACGAAGTTGATCGTGGAGACCACCGGGAACACGCCGCCGGCCGGCCAGAGGCTGTAGAAGCCGTCCGTGTTCGGCGTGACGATCGTGAGGTTCAGGGAGACGGCCTTCGCCGTACCCGGCACCCCGCACGTTCCCTTCATCGTGAACTGGCGCAGGACCGAGGCGGACACGATGCCGCCGTTCCCCGTTCGCGTGTCCACCGTCCGGCACGGCGTGACCGCGAAGAACTGAAGGCCCTGAGCGCTCGCCGGCCGTGAGAACGCTCCGACGGCGACGAAGGGCAAGGCGAGAGCGAGCGTGCGCACAAGACGACCGGTACTCCTCATGGCTGCCTCCTAGAAGTTATTGGCGAGATTCTATCTCAGATAGTATCAAAGGGAAGTGTCAAGACCTCACTGGAAGTATCCGTTCACATCCAGTATGAAGTCCACTGGAACCGCGGAACTGTTGTAAACAGAGAACGTTGTGGTCGTAGCCGAGAGGTAGACCAGGGCGTTGTTCGCCCGGGTCCTGAAGGCTCGAAAACTGATTGCGCTGGTGTTCGGCCGGGAAACATCGGATGGGAACAGAACGAGCTCCCCTCCGGCGGTGTTGTTCGTGACCGCGAGGTTCGCCGAGATCGCGACCGCCGACGCCGGGATGCCGCAGACGCCGGCCACGTTGAAGTTCCGCGTCGCGCTCGGCACGAGCGCCGGCCCGCCGAGCGAGCCGCTGCCGACGCGCGTGTCGATGACGCGGCACGGCGTCAACGGGCGCAGGGCCGTCGGAATGGAGACGCGCGGCGCGCACGTGCCCGCGTTCGGCGCGCGGCCCTGCGACGACGGGTCGCGGTGGAACATTCCCCACGGCGGCGCGACGGGCGACGACTTCGGGTTCCACGCGTAGGCTTTCGTGCTCGTGAACGAGGGAAACGGCGTCCCCGAGTACGACACGATCACGGCGTTGGCGCCGTCCACCTCGACGGCAACTCCGGTCACGGTCCCGTCGGCCAGGAAAGACGGAAACGCTCCCGTTCTCACCCCCGGGTCCGTGAGCTGGGCGCCGGCATTCGAGAGGACGACGATTTCGGCGTTCTCCGCGAAGAGCACTTCGAAGTGGCCGTCGCCGAGGACGTCCCCGATGACGGGGGCGCTGAGTTGCACGTTCAGCCCGTTGAATTCCTTCGGTTCCGTGAACCACATGATCGTCCCGTCACCCTTGAATGCGTAAACGCGGAACTTTCCGCTCGGACCGGTGTTGTCCGTCGTGACGACGACGTCCAGCTTGCCGTCGCCGTCGAGGTCGCCGAGCGCCGGCGTGGTCGGCACCTGGCCGTCGATCGCGACCGGCCAGCCGGGGGCGTCCGTGCCGTCGCACTCGATCGCATAGACCCGGTGCGCCGCGCCCGCGAAGAAGTTGCCGGTTCCGAAGACGATCTCGGGACGCCCGTCGCCGTTGATGTCGCCCACGACGGGCGAGCTCGAGATCACCTGGTCGAGCTGGCGCGGAAAGCCCGGATGCAAGGCGCCGGACGAGCTCAGGGCGACGAGCAGACCGCCGTTCGTCGTCGGGGGCACGATCACGCCCGGAGGCTGCACCGCCTGGTTGTGCGCGTCGGCCCCGATGATGATCTCCAGCTTGCCGTCCCCGTCGAGGTCGGCGAGCGCCGGCGAGGACCAGATCGTGTCTGCGAGCCAGACGGGCCAGCCGGGTTTGTCGGCGCCGGTCGCCCCGTCCACGAGGTAGACGTGCTGATCGAAGCCGCCGAGGACGACGTGGTTGTGGCCGTCGCCGAAGACGTTGCCGATCGCGGGCGTCCCCACGACGGCGTCGGGGAACCCGTCCGGTCCGGTGCCGTTGGGACCGATGAGGTCGAGCGTCGAGTGGGTCCACATGGGCGTCTGCGAGAACGCGAGGCCCGGGCCGTTGTTCTTCCACGCTCCGAAACCGCCCGGCGGCGTTGGGGAAAAGCTCGGGTCGTCGCCCCACGCCACGGCGATGTCGGGTCTTCCGTCACCGTCGAGGTCGCCCACTGCGGGCCCGCCCCACGGGCGGCCCGGGAGCGTGATGCCCGTCGCCGGGAACCCCGCGGGCAGAGTTCCGTCGAGGTTGACGACCCACAGCTTCCCGGCCACCGTCACGAAGACGATGGACTTCCGTCCCCCGGCAAGGCCGAGGTCCGCGATGACGGGGTGCCCGTTGAACGGGCTCGCTGCCCCGCTTCCCGCAAGCGTCTTCGGAAACCCTGGCGCGTAGCAGGGGGTACTGAAGGCGCACGTGACGGCGCGCGCCGCGGGCGAGCTCGCGAGAATTGCGAGCGCGAGGCCAGCGAGGGCGACGTTTTTCGCCTTCATTCGAAGTACCCCGTCACGTCGATCACGAGATCGAGCGCGCCGGCGGCGTTGTTCTTCACCGTTGCACGCCCCGTGCCGTCGCGGGCGAGGAGGACGTAGGCGTTGTTGGCCCGGGTCCTGCCCGCGCGGAAGCTGATGGACGAAGCGTTTGGGATGCCCGTGCCCGCCGGGTAAAGGACGAGGTCGCCCGAGGCCTGCGGGGCGACGACCGTCACGTTCAGAGCCACGGATGCCGCCGTGGGCGAGACCCCGCACGCGCTCGTGAACGCGAACGTGCGCGTCCCGTTCGCGGCAATCGCGGGCCCGCCGAGCGGCCCTTGCGGCTTCCGCGTATCGACGAGGCGGCAGGGCGCCACGGCGTGCAGCGTCGACGCGGTCGGCGGGGCGGCGGGCTGCCAGCCGCGCTGGACGACCTCGAAGTCGCTCGCGTGGATCCCGGAGAAGGCGGGGTTGAGGACGCCGTTGTCCCAGCGCGTGTCGTAGGTGCCCTGCACGTAGAGATCCGTCCCGTTGTCCGCGAAGATGAGCCCGTACGTCTTCATCGCCTGGAAGATTTTCCGGGCAATCGCCGGGAACGTCGAGATGTCTTTGCTCGCTTTCAGGCGCAGGCGCGTGCCGAACGGAGGCGCGTTCGGATTCGAGCCCGCCACGTGCGAAGCCGGATACACGTACCCGTTCGAGTCGCGCAGCGTGACCCGAAACGCGTGTTGGATGGGACCCGTTCCGGCGGCCTCGTCGTACCGCACGAGGCCGGGCAGGATCGCGAGGCCGGCGGCGTCGGCGCTCGTCCATCCCTCCGGCCTCCGCGCGTTGCTGTCCAGGGAGAACACCGCGCCCGAGCCCGCGCGCCACGTGCAGGAGGCAGAGCCCGCGGGCAGACAGCGGGTGTTCCACGTCTCGAACAGGAAGCGGTGACCCCCGTCCACGATCAGCATGTGCTTGTCGCCGCGGCACGGGGACGTCGGGTACGACGAATCGCAGTTGCCGGGGTAGCCGCCTTCGATCCAGTGCGGCTGCGTCTTCGCCTCGACGGGGATCGGATAGCCCGCCGGCCGGCCCGGCGCGCCCGGATCGCTCTCCGACGCGTAGTCGAACGCGACGGGCTCGAGCGGCTGGGTGCCGGGCACGACGACGTACGGCATGCCGTAGATCGCGGTCGCGCCCGCATCTCCTCCGAAGTCCGGGTGCATGCCCTTCGTCGCGCCGATCCAGGCGATGAACGCCGCGCTGTTCGCGTCCACGGGCGCCGACGTCACGTCGGCGTTCCACCAGTTGTCCGCGGGAAGGAGCGGCAGCGGCCCCGGCAGCGGTCCGCCCTGAACCTGTCCGAATGCCGCACCGGCTGCCGAAAGCGCCGCGAGCAGCGAGCAGGCGAGGAGCCGGCTACCGGTAGAAGCCATTGACGTCGACGACGAGGTTGAGACTTGCGGCCGCGTTGTTTTTCACGACGATCCGGCCCGTGCCGTCCGAGGCGAGGAGAAGCTGTGAGTTGTTCGCACGCGTCTTTCCCGCCCGGAAGCTGATCGTGGACGCGTTCGGCGCGGTGACGAGCGTCGCGGGGTAAATGACGAGGTCGCCCTGGGCTCCCGGGTTCACGACCGTCACGTTCGCCGAGACCACCCTGGCGTCCGACGGGATTCCGCATGCCGGCGGAAGCGTGAACGTGCGCTGAGAGCTCGCGCCGATTGCCGGTCCGCCGAGCGGGCCGCTCGCGCGGCGCGTGTCCAGGACGCGGCAGGGCGTGAGCGGAAAGAGCCGCGCGCTCGAGAGGGTCGGAGCCGTGGCGGTGGGAGTTCGCGTGGGCGTAGGCGTCACCGTCTGCGTGCGCGTCGGCGTCGAGGTCGGCGTCATCGTCGGCGTCGACCCTGGAGGCGGCGTCGGTGTGATCGTCGGCGTGCGCGTCGGCGTGATCGTCGGCGTGCGCGTGGGCGTCCGCGTGGGCGTGAGCGTGGGCGTCCTCGTCGGCGTCGCGGTGGGAACGGACGTCGTCGGCGTGCGCGTCGGGGTGCGCGTCGACGTCGGTGTCCGCGTGGGCGTCGACGTGGGAGTCGGCGTCGGGCTGCCTCCGACCACGGCAAGACAGCCGGAGGAAGCGCCCGCGTCGAGCGTGGACCCCACGTACCGCGAGATCGTCGAGGGATGGAACACGAGCGTCGACACGGAGTTGCACGGCGAGATCTGGCAGTAGCTCATGATCGTGCCCGTCGCGTTGTAGCCGTTGATCGTCTGCGGGGTCGGACAGCCGGGCGTCCCCGAGAAACAATTCGAGCTGCTCGTCTCAGCCGCATAACAGGTGTCCGGCTTCGGGTCTGCGTAGCAATGCGTGTGGGGCGAGCCGAGATTGTGGCCGATTTCGTGCCCGACGATGAGGGTGTCGCCGTAGAGGTAGCTCACCTTGAAGAGCTGGCAGAAGCTGTAGTCGCTGCCGTTTCCGCACACGGAGCCCGCGAGCCAGGCGATGCCGGAGGCGGAGTTGTTGGTAGGCTGCTTCCCGGACAGCAGCGTCGCCACGGAGCGGGGATACGTCGCTTTCGGGTAATTCGTGTTCCAGGTACCCGTGAACTCGTTGAGCTCGGCGGTGTTCGCATTGCCACCCGCGTTCTGCACGTACGGGTCGGGCACCGTCGAGACGCGCAGAAAGGTCGTGCCCTGCAGGAGGCGCAGGTTCAGGTCCCGCTCGTACATCACGTTGACCGACGCGAGAAGCGTTGCGATGTAGTTCGTGACGTTCGTCGTGTTGTCCGACCAGTACGCCATGTACTCGTTGTCGGTGTCGATTGCGACGATTCCGCTGTGAAGCGAGGACAGGACGTTCGGACGGCGCGAGAAGGATTCGGCACGCGGGTTCGTGGAAGCCTCTCTTGAAATCGCCGTCTCGACGGATTCCTCCTGGCCGCACGACCACGCAACTCCATCGGGAACGCGTTCCCGGGCGAGGAGGGCCCGCCCGCTACGGTCCGAAGCGTCCGTCGCGAGCTCGTGAACGCCGTCCGGCCCGAAGGAGCGGCCTTGCAGCGTGCGCGCTTCCGGGTCGACCGAGACCAGGACGCGGCCGCCCGCGTCGTCCGTTCCCCAGAGGAACACGAGTCGCGAGCGCGGGACCTCGGTCGTGCGCTC
>DATIFW010000071.1:0-8979 GCA_035455045.1 Thermoanaerobaculia bacterium
CTGATCGCGGCGGGAATCGTTGTTGGGGCTTTCTTGCTCGCGACCGGAGGGTTCGTTCTCGCGACGAGACTCGTCGCCAGACGGAAGGGGCTTGTTTTCCTAGAAGGGTTAGGTGGCGTCGTTCGCATCGGGACGCCGTGCCTTCTGGCCTCCGCCCCTCTTTCTCTTGACCTTCTAAGAGAATCCGAATCTCCTGGCGGCGCCAAAGGCGCCGCCGCAGGGGCGCGCGGACGCGCGCTCGTCCCCGGCACCGTGGCCCTCACCCCGGCCGGCCTCGCCTGGAACGGCCTGTGGGGACGCTCGGGCCAATTCACCTTCGAAGACATACAACGACTCGAGACGGATGATCGCCTGTCGAGCGGCAGGGGTTTTCTCCGAAGCAAAGCTCTTCGCGTTACGTCCGTCCGCGGCGAGGTCGTGGAGTTCGTCCTTTCCCCCGGGCACGCGTGGGAGTGGCGGCAAGCGCTCGGAGAGTGGACGGCAGGCCGGGGCCGCATCACCGCAGCCCTTCAAAGAAATTGAATGCCTCGCCGTCATTTTGCGCCGTCAAATGACGACATGGTGTTCGAATCCCGTCACTCCGGCAGGAACGGTACCGTCCGCGCCGCGAGGCGCGGCGGGAGGCGGCGGGCGACGGTCCGTCGGATCTCGTCCGGGGTCGTGCGCAGCGTCAAATGCGTGAGGACGACGACCTCGTTTTCGAAGAGGTCAGCCCGCTCTGCGATCTCGTCGAGGTGGAGGTGCTTCCACATCTCCGAGCGCTCCCGGTCGCTCTCGTCCACGAACGAGCACTCGAGGAGAAGCACCTTCGCCGTGAAGAAGGAGCGCGGCGCGCGCGCGAAGACTCCGGCGCCCGTGTCACCGGAATAGGCGACGAGCGGAACCGCGACCTTTTCCGCCACACTCTCGCCGCGCGCCGCGGCTTCACGGATCTCTCCCGGGGGATGCCCCGCAAGATCCTCGCGCAGCCGGTTGCGGATCTCGAAGGCCACGAAGCCGAGCGTCGGGACGCGGTGGTCCGCCTCGAAAGCCTCGACTTCGAGATCGCGCCGGAGGCTCACGCGTGAGCCGCTCTCCATCGCTTCGACGCGCGCGTCGTACCGGACGGCCTCGAGAGCTTCGTGGAGCGCGAGGATTTTCGTCCATGCGGGGACCGCGGCGGGATGCGTCCGCGCCGTCCCGCCCGCCAGTCTCAGCAGCCTTCGCTGCGAGCACCAGTATGCGAGGCCGGCGCCGTGGTCGAGGTGCGCATGCGAGAGGAAGACGTTCGGCACGGAGACGAGCGCCGTGGGTGTGCGGCCGAGGTCGAACGTGAGATGGAGCGTGGGCAGGTGAAACCAGGTCTCGCGCCCCGCCACCGAGACGCCCCGGACGGGCAGACCCGCCCACGTGGCCTCGATCCGCCGCTCCCGAGCCTCGGGACTCACGGGCGCAGGATACGCTGCCGTCCTATACTTGCTTCTTCTCCGGGGAAAGCGCAGAGGGGGACCCATGGCCCTGTTCAACCACGCGACGAAGGAGTTGACGGCCAAGATCGTCTATTACGGTCCCGGTCTGTGCGGAAAAACGAGCAACCTCAAGATGCTCCATCAGCGTCTTGAGCGCGGAGCGGGGAAGCTGTTGTCGCTTTCCACGGCTCAGGACCGCACGATCTACTTCGACCTTCTCCCGATCGAGCTCGGCAACATCAAAGGCTACACGGTGCGCTTTCAGGTGTGCACCGTTCCCGGACAGGTCTTCTACAACGAGACGCGCAAGATCGTGCTGCGCGGCGTGGACGGCCTCGTCTTCGTCGTCGACTCTCAATGGTCGATGCTCTCCCACAACCTGGAGTGCTTCCAGAACCTCAAGGAGAACCTCCACGAGGAGAAGATCCTGCTCGAGACGCTCCCGGTCGTCATCCAGTACAACAAGCGTGACCTGCCGAGCGCGCTCTCGGTCGAGGCGCTGCAGGATTCGCTCGGCTTTCACTCGTATCCGTTCGTGGAGACCGTGGCGTCCGAGGGCACGGGCGTGATCGAGACGTTCAAGCTCGTCAGCAAGCTCACGTTCGTCGACCTCCTCCGCCGCCTACAGCGGGGCTGGCAGCCGCCGCCCGAGGTTCCCGCGGATCTCGGGACTCCGGCCGCGATCGTCACCGGGGCGCCGCCGGCTCCACCGCTCGAGGTCGCCGCGCCGGCACCCCCGGCCGCCCCGGAGGAGGCGCCCGTCCTTGCCGCCGCTTCGAGCGCGACCGAGCCCGAGAGCCGCGAGGAGCTCCGAGACGGGGAAGCCGAAGTCTGGGTCGTCCCGTCCGCGGAAGGGGCGTTCCCCGACCTCACGGACGACTCGGCCGGTTCGTCCACGGAACCCGCGGTCGAACCTCTGCCGCCCGCCGAGCCGACGACGCCCGCCCCGCGAGACGAGCCCGAGCCCGCGACTCTCGCGCCCGCGGTCCTCTTGGCAGCCCTCACGACGCCGCCTCCCCCGCCACCCGCACCCCCGCCCCCGGCTCCTGTTCCCGCGGCGTCCTCCCCCGGGATGACCGCGTTCGGGAGGTCGTCCTCGGTGGACGAGAAGCTCAACGCCGTGCTCGCGGAGGCGCGCAAGTCCGCCGGGAAGGTGTCCGGGGCCTACCGACGTCTCGAGGCCCACGAAGGGAGCACGCAGGAGATCCCAGCGCGCGACCTCACGGAGCGCCGCCTGGAAGAGCTGATCGCGGGCCTCCGCGCGGAGATGAGCGCCGAGATCGCCCGCCTGCGCGAGGAGCTTTCAGCCGCTCGAGCCGCCGCCACGAGCGCTGAGACCGCCGCGTCCGAGGCCGCAGAACGCGCGCGCCGGCTGGAGAACGCCTTGCGGGAGGCTCTGCGCGGCCTCACGGGCTGACGGGCTTCCTAGGTCAGCCGCTTCAGCGACGCACCGGACGCGAGCCTTTTCGAGAGCGCGAGGCGCAGCGTCTCGAGCTGCTTCGCGGAAAGCCCGACGAACTCGCCGCCGGCCCTGAACAGCAGCACGCGCTCGCCCGTTTCGTCCGTGGCGAACCCGCCCGCACGGCAGCGCGTGATCCGCACGAGGCCCGAGAACGGGACGCCACCGAAGATCGCGGTGAGGTCGTACGTGGAGCCCGGGCGCAGCGTCGAGGGGAGCTCGACGAGGAGCCCCATCTCGGAGAGATTCAGGATCTCGATCGCGAGGGTCGCCTTGAGATGCCCGCGCGTTCCCTTCGCGAGTGAGGTGCGGGGCGAGCGCCTCTTTTCTGTCACCACGAGCCGCCGAGTTTACGAGACCGAGCGCCCGCGTCAACGGCTCAGCTCGTGAGCGCCTCGAGGAAGCGCGGATCCTCGCGCCAGCCCGGCCGGGCCGCCACGACGAGGTCGAGAAAGAAGCGCCCGCCGAGCGTGCGCTCGAGCTCGACGCGGGCCGCGGTGCCCGCTTCACGCAGGAGCCGGCCGCCCGCGCCGAGGACGATGCCTTTGTGGCCGTCCCGGTCCACGACGATCGTCGCCTTGACGACCGTGAGGCCTTTCGCGTCGTCGCGCTTCCACTCCTCCACGAGCACTCCGAGACCGTAGGGAATCTCCTCCCGCGTCCGTTCGAGAAACTTCTCGCGGATGATCTCGGCGGCCCGCGTTCTGGGATCCGCCGTCGTGACGGTCGCGCCCGGAAAGAGATCCTCTCCCTCCGGGAGGTGGCGCCTCAAGGCAGAGACGAGCGTGTCCAGCCCCTCACCCGTGAGCGCGGACACGGGCACGATCTCCTCGAAGATCCCGGCCTCGCCGAGCGCCTCCATCCGCGGAAGGAGAGAGGCTTTCGAGACGCGGTCGATCTTGTTCAGGACGGTGATCCGCGGCGCCGGCGCGCGCGCGAGCAGGTCCAGCGCGAAGCGGTCTCCGCCGCCGGACGGCACGGAGACGTCCACCACGAGCAGGCGGATGTCCTCCTCGCGGAGCGCCTCGAGGGCCTCGCGCATCATGACTTTGTTCAGACGGTGGAGCGGCTTGTGGAGACCCGGCGTGTCGACGAACACGATCTGGCCCTCGGGGTCCGTCCGGACGCCGAGAAGTCGCCGCCGCGTCGTCTGCGGCTTGTCGGACACGATCGCGACCTTGGTCCGGACGAGAGCGTTCAACAGCGTGGACTTCCCGGCATTCGGACGTCCGACGACGGCCACCGTGCCGGAGCGCCGGAGGGGAACGCTCATGGCTTCTTCTCGGGTACGGGCGCGCCGACGTCCTCGCGCGTCACGCGCACGCGGTGAATCCGCCGGCGGTCGGCCTCCTCGACGAGAAAGAGAAGGCCCGCCACGTGCGCGGTCTCCCCCGCCTTCGGAATGCGTCCGAGGCTCTCGGAGACGAGGCCTGCCACCGTCTCGTACTCGCCCGAAGGAAACGTCACGCCGAAGAGGCTCGCGATCTCCGGCACTCTCACGCGCCCCGCGACCGAGTACGACCCGTCGTCCTGAGCAAGAACGGGAGGCTGCTCGTCCTCGTGCTCGTCTGCGATCTCTCCGACGAGTTCCTCGACGAGGTCCTCGAGCGTCGCGAGGCCCGTGACGGCCCCGTACTCGTCGACGACGATCGCGAGCGGCTGGCGCCGGCGTCGAAAGTCGGACAGGAGCGTCGCGACCGTCTGCGTCTCGGGTGCGAAGAAGACCTGGCGCGCGACGGGGCGTGCCGTGGCCGGCGGGTTCGGTCCGCGGAGCACCGTGAAAACGTCCTTGACGTGGACGACGCCGACGGGCTTGTCGATCGAGCCTTCGACGAGCGGCAGGCGCGTGAACTTCGTCTTCACGAAGAGATCCGCCACCTCGTCGAGGGGCGCGTCCGCCTCGGCGAAGACGATGTCGGGCCGCGACGTCATGACCTCGCCGACCGTGCGGTCTCCGAACCCCACGGCGCGGCTGACGAGCTCCTCCTCGTGCTTCTCGAGGAGGCCTTCCTCGCGCGCGACGTCGAGGAGGGCGCGCACCTCGGCGTCTTTCGTCGCCTCCTCTTTTTCCGGAGCCGGCGTCGCGTTCGCCTCGGCCTCGTCGGTCTCCTTCTCGACGAGGCGCGAAAGCATCGGGTAAAGCGGCGCCGCGAGGAAGTCGACCGCGGGGATGACCCAGGCGAACGACTGCAGGAGCGCGTCTCCACCGCGGCGGGCGACCCACCTGATGACGAGGCTCTCGGCGAGAATCCAACCGAGGAGGATCACGACGGCGGAGAGAAGCCACGGCTCGCCGACGCCGAGGGCGGCGAGCGCCGATCCGAGGCACAGAAGCCCTCCGAGAACGGCGCCCTGCGCCGTCAGGCGGACCGCGATGCGCGAGACGCGCACGTGCTCGGAGGCCAGAAGAGTCCCGAAGCGCGACGGGTTCGCCTCGAGAAGGGCCTTTCGGCGGAGGACCGAGAGGCTCTCGAGCGCCTGCGCGAAGCCGGAGAAGAGGACGTAGACGATCGCGAAGAACGCGGCGAAGAGGAGCGCGACGCCGGCCCCCACGGCGAACCCGATCACGGCACGCCGTCCGGGCCCTCACCGAAGGCCGAGAGGAGGATTCGCCGCTGGAGCCGGAACATGATGCCGCCGTCCGTCTCGTGATCGTAGCCGAGAAGGTGGAGAAGGCCATGCGCCAGGAGGATCTGCACCTCGCGCCCGACGGCGTGCCCCCGGCGCCGGGCCTGCCGCGCCGCGCACGGCACGTCGATCACGAGATCGCCCAGAAATTCTCCGCGCCGCGCGGCCGCGCGGCATTCCGAGCCTTCGAAGGCGGGGAACGACAGCACGTCCGTCGGGAGGTCCCTCTTGCGCCAGTTCTTGTTGAGGCTTCTCATGCGCCTGTCTCCGCAGAGCAGGACGGAAACCCGTGTGCGCTTCGCGCGTGCTTCGAAAAGGAGGCTGCGGGTCCAAGCCTCGACGCGCGACGCGGGCGGCGCTCCGGAAACGGTGATGACCACCTCGACGGCGACATTCGTCGCGCGATTCGCCGGCGTGGCGCGCCGCAATGCTTTCTTCACCTTCTAAGAGAACACGCCCTGATGAGAACCGAGGCTTTACTCGCGAGCCGTGGCGGGCCGGCGCGCCGCATTGCTCTCTTCACCTTCTAAGAAGAATCAGCTGCCGAAAACCGCGGCCCTACTCGCCGGACTGCGCCGGAGTCCTGCCGTTTCCGTTCCGGTTGCCGTTCCCGTTCCCGTGACCGTTTCCGTTCGCGGCTGCCGCGTCGTCGGCCTTCTGCTTCTCGAAGATCTCGTAGGCGTTCACGACCGACTGCACGATACGGTGGCGCACGACGTCGCGCTGGTCGAAGCGCACGAATTTCACGCCGTCGACGTTCGCGAGAACGCGGTCCGCTTCCTTGAGGCCCGAGATCTTCCCCTGAGGGAGGTCGATCTGCGTCACGTCGCCCGTGACGACCGCCTTGCTGCCGAACCCGAGCCGCGTGAGGAACATCTTCATCTGCTCGGACGTCGTGTTCTGGGCTTCGTCCAGGATGACGAACGCGTCGTTGAGCGTGCGGCCGCGCATGAAGGCGAGCGGCGCCACCTCGATGATGTTGCGCTCGAGCATGCGGCCGACCTTGTCGTATCCGAGAATGTCGTAGAGCGCGTCGTGCAGGGGCCTGAGGTAGGGGTTCACCTTCTCGGCGAGGTCGCCCGGCAAGAACCCGAGCTTCTCGCCCGCCTCGACGGCCGGACGGCAGAGCACGATGCGCTTGACCGTCTTCTCGAGGAGAGCCGCGGCCGCCATGGCGACGGCGAGATAGGTCTTGCCCGTCCCCGCCGGCCCGATCGCGAAGACGATGTCGTGCTCGAGAATGGCCTGGAGGTACTCCTGCTGGCGCACGTTCCGCGGCGACACGACCTGCCGGAGGGCCGGTCCGACGGAGCGGTTCTCGAAGAAATCGACGAGGGAGGTCGACGGCTCTTCCTTCAGGATGCGAATCGCAGCCTCGAGGTCGGGCTTTTTCGGCGTGTATCCGCGCTCGATGAGCTTCGAGAATTCCGAGAGAAGCCGAGCCGCGAGCGCCGTGCCCTCCGGATCGCCCGAGACGGAGACCTCGCGTCCGCGAGCGGCGATCTCGACGCCGAACGCATCTTCGAGGAGCCGAAGGTTTTCGTCGTGGACACCGAAGAGCGCGCCGAGCCCCGCCTCGGGGAGGGTGAGCGGTATGGAGTCGGGTCGGATGTGAGTGCGCGCCTCCGAACCAAGATCTTAGCAAGTCGGAGAAGACGGGGTCAAACCGCGACGACGGCGGGCGTGCCGCGGCCCCGCTCACCCTTCTAAGAAATCTTCCCTTTCCTCTTCTCTCTTCTACAATCGCCTGGCCAACGGACCACAACCATCACGAGGAGGATGTCCGACCATGCACACGATTACCCGCCGCTACGCCCTCCTGTCACTCGCCTCGCTCTTCGCGCTCGCCGTCAGCGTTCCCGCCGCAGCCAGCTCCAAGAAGTTCACCGAGTCGGACGATGCGAAGGAGCGCGACGAGCCCCAGGAGTACCTGAAGAACTACGACAAGCTGACGAAGGGGAAGGAGGCCGACTGGGTCTACTTCCCCGAAGGCGTCAACCTCAAGTCGTTCAAGACCGTCTCGCTGAAGACATGGGGCACCACGAACAAGCACTCGCGCAGCAAGCGCGCGGCCGAGTCGGGCCCCGAGTACATGGAACAGTGGATCAAGAGGTCCAAGAAGCTCGGCTGGGAGGTCGTGAAGGACGGTGGCGACCTGCGGATCGAGGGGAACGTCTTCAATGCCTGGGAGCCGAGCGGCGCCGCCCGCGTGTGGGGCGGATGGGCGGCGAATCCCGGCGTGGGAATCGAGCTCATCGCCAAGGACAAGTCGGGCAAGACGATCTTCGAGATCCGCCACAAGGCGAAGGGCTCCACGATGGAGGATGCCGTCGAGAACGGCCTCGAGAACATCGTCAAGACGCTCGAGGTCGGGAAGTAAGGCAGCCGGCTTTGAGATTTCGTCGCAGGGCGTTATAGGATTTCCCCGGAAGGAGGAGATCCCATGAAAACCGCGTTCCGCCTGCTCGCCCTTGCCGCGCTCCTCGTCGCCGCGTCGCTCCGGGCCGAGGACAAGCCGATGGCGCCGCCGAAACCCGCCGCGGAGATGGCGCAGCTTTCCTACATGGTTGGCACCTGGAACTGCGCCGGGAAGACGTTTGCCACGCCCTTCGGCCCCGAGCATGCGACGCAGGGAGTCGCCCACGCGCAAATGGCGCTGGACGGCTTCCGGCTCGTCATCCACTACGACGAGGCGAAGACGGCCGCGAGCCCGATGCCTTACCACGTCCTGCAGGTCGTCGGCTGGGACGCGGCCCAGAAGGCGTTCGAATCGACGTGCTTCGATAACTTCGGAGGGTCGTGCACGCAGACCACGCAGGGTTGGAAGGGAAATGCTCTCGTCTTCGAAGGCACCGGCCTCATGGGGGGTCAGAAGATGGGCGCGCGCGACACCTTCACGAAGGTGAGCGAGACCGAGATGACGCACAAGGGCGAGATGCAGGGCGCCGACGGCAAGTGGATGGCGGGGGACGAGGAGACCTGCAAGAAGGCCGCGAAGACGACCAAGAAGTAGGCGCGCGCGGATCAGGCGGCTTCGCTCGCCGAGTCCTTCAGGATCCGCCCGTCGTGGACCTCGATGACGCGGCTCGCCCTCCGGGCGAGGCTCATGTCGTGCGTGATGACGATGACCGTGCCCCCGGCGCTCCACAGCTCCGTGAAGAGGCCCATGATGTCGCCGCCCGAGGCCGAGTCGAGGTTTCCCGTGGGCTCGTCGGCGAGGAGCATGTCCGGCGTCATCGCGAGGGCCCGCGCGACCGCGACGCGCTGCATCTGGCCGCCCGACAGCTCCGTGGGCTTGTGGTCCATGCGGTCCTTCAGGTCCACGCGCTCGAGCATCGCCTCGGCCCGCTCGCGCCTCTCCCGGGTGGGCATGCCCGCGAAGAGGAGCGGCAGCTCCACGTTCTCCAGGGCCGAGGCGTAGGGCAGCAGGTTGAAGTTCTGGAA
>DATIFW010000072.1:0-2494 GCA_035455045.1 Thermoanaerobaculia bacterium
CAGGAGCCGCGTCCCGAGAGCGGTCACGAGGAAGCCGCCGAGGGCGAGCGCGGAGGCGGCGAGCGCCGCGATGACCGGCACGTCGTCGGGCGGCACGGCTCCCGACGCGAGGAGAACGAGGAGGGACAGGGACAGGAGGGCCGGGCCGAACAGGCCCGCCCCCGCGGCAGCGCTCAGCGACGGGCGCCCGTCCAGATCGACCTCGGGGGGCGGGCGCGCGCCGCCGATCGCAGCCGTCTCGGCGAATCCTTCACGGGCGCGCTCCCGACAAGATGACGACGCTCAGTGCACATAAGCGCACCCGACCCTCAGGCGGCCGTCCGACAGGGGGACCGTGTTCACCTTCCGCATGGCGACGCGATGCGGTTCGCCGCTGTAGCGCTGCAGGATCTCGCCTTCGAGCCGGTCGGGGGACTTCTCCCGGGACGTGACGAAGGCCAGTCCGCCAAAAGAGATGTCGGAGACCTCCGCGAGCGTCCCCCGGCGGACGCCGCGGACGCCCATCTTCAGCGTCAGACCCGGCACGCTGAAGCGCGGAAAGCGACGAGTCCTCTCGAACGGCTTCGCGTTCTGCCGTTTCGAGGCGTAGAGACGGATGTCGCTGATCTTGAGGAGGAACTCGAGCAGTCGGCCGTCCGTCGGGAACGTCGCGACGCCGTAGTTGAGACCCACCTTGAGGCCGACGCGAAGGGGGAGCCGGATGGCCGCCACCTTGTGCCGGATCCGCTCGGCGACGGCGAGGCTGTTCACGACGTCGCTGTTCGGGAGCACGGTGACGAACTCGTCGCCCCCGTAGCGGCAGCCCGCGTCCACGACGCGCAGCGACTCGCGGATGACCTTCGCCGTGCGCACGAGGACGCCGTCGCCCACGGGGTGGCCGAGACGGTCGTTGATGGACTTGAAGCCCGCGAGGTCCATCATGAGAACCGAGACCACGCCGCCCGCGCGCTCGGCGCGCGAGACCTCGCGATCGAGGTGGTCGTGCAGGAAGCGGCGGTTGTAGAGGCCCGTGAGCGGATCCGTGATCGCGTTCACGCGAAGGGCCGAGATCTCGTTGTCGGAGAGGAGGCGAGGCTCCCTCAGCTTCCCGAGCCGGCTGTGGAACTCGTGAAGCAGCGCCGTCTGGAGCGACACGGGCGGCCCGAAAGCGCTCTCCATCTTCTCGAAGGCTCGCTCGACGCGCGCCCACATCGGCGGCACGTCGCCGGCGGGGATCGTCACGCCGATCCACTCCACGAGGAGAAGGCGAAGGAGCTCGCTGCGCGTGATGCCCACGCTCGCCGCGCCGAGGTCCCGCTCGAAGCGCTCGCGCGAGAAGCCGCGGGCGCGACCGAGACGAGCCAGCCGGAATACCCGGGCGGAAAGATCTTCTTCGGGCAGCATTCGTTCAGCCGTGGCGGCGGGCGGAGACGGCACCCACGAGGCCGCCCGCCTCTTCGCGCGCGAGCGACTCCGCCGCGCGCGCGACGTCCTCCACGGTCTCGCCCACCGGGAAGACGAGCATCAGCTGTCCGCCGTGGAGGAGATCCACGAGCTCGCTGTCCGAGCGGGCCCACAGGACGTGGCCCTGCGCGACGAGGAGACGCGCGCCGGCGACGTCGGGGCTCGAAGGGTCGAGGCGCCGGAGCGTCTCGACGACGCGACGCACCTCCTTGAGGCCGAACCCTTCGGCGCGCAGCCTGCCCGCGACGCGGAGCCGCACGACGTCGCTGAACGAGTAGCGTCGCTTCGAACCGTAACCCCTGGCCGTCGCGAGAGACGGGCAGAAGAACCCGAGCCGGTCCCAATGATCGAGCTGCCGCGCGGAGAGCCCTGTCAGCCGGGCGACCTGCGCGGTCGAGAACGAAGCCTGGAGAATCCGGCGATTGAATTTCACGCTTGTATTCTCGAATTATAGCCATGTCCGGGGCAAGAAAGGCGCCGGATTTCCGCCCGGGGCTGCTAAACTAGCTTCCCGCCTTCCCTTTCGCGGGCGTTCACTCGAGGGTTTCGCGAGCATGCGTGAAGAGCTGAGCCGGATCGATCTGTCCCCCATCGCTGACCTCGTGCGGATCAAGAAAGAGGAGCAGCTCCTCGCGGAGCGCCTCAAGAGCATGGAAGTCCGCGCGGAAAAAGTGTCGTCGCCCGTCTACGAGCGGGTCCGAAAGGACTACGAGACGAGGCGCGCGTCGCTCGAGCAGGAGTCGCGGCCCCTCAAGGAGCACGCCCGCCGCGAGTACCGGCGGCTTCAGGCGCTCCGGCGCGAGGTCGAGCAGGCCGTCGAGGCCGCATCGTTCGACAAGGAGGAGATCGACTTCCGCCGCGAGCTCGGCGAGTTCCCGGACGGCACCTACAAGGAACGCCTCGCGGCCTGCGAAAAGCACCTCGCCGAGGAGCGCCAGGATCTCGAGGCGGTCCTTCAGATGAGGGCCACGTTCCTCGACGCCTTCCGGTCCGAGGAGGACCTCGAGGCACCGGACTCCGCTCCCGAAAGGCCTGCTGCTCCGGGCCCGGG